>NZ_JBQCDF010000001.1:0-3228 GCF_051961495.1 Cytophaga sp.
CGACAATCATTTGTGGCAAACCTGTATGATACAACGTTCGGGGTTGTGCGTAAAGGCATTGATAACCTGGTGATCATTGACGATTCGATCGTGCGTGGTACAACGCTTGAGAATGGTATTCTGAAAATGCTGGATAAATTAGGCCCTAAGAAAATCATCATCGTTTCTTCTGCACCACAGATTCGCTTCCCGGATTGTTATGGTATCGATATGTCGAAAGTAAAAGATTTTGTGGCATTCCGTGCCATGCTTGCTCTTTTGAAGGAAACGAAACAAGACAATTTACTGGAAGATGTCAATGAAAAGTGTAAGTCTGCTATTGCTAATTTAAGTGGTAATATGGTGAACCACGTAAAAGAATTGTATTTGCAATTCCCATATGAGCAGGTAAGTAAAAAAATCGCAGAGATTATCACGCCTAAGGGTTGTAATGCTGAAATCGAAGTAATATTCCAGACAATCGAAGGCTTACACAGAGCCTGTCCGAATCATATAGGAGACTGGTATTTTACAGGGGATTATCCAACAACAGGCGGTAACCGTGTCGTAAATAAAGCCTTCATGTATTATATGGAAGGTAAGACTGTAAGAGCCTACTAAGCATAAAAAGTTATATTATATTGATGGGAGCCTTAAAGCAATTTAAGGCTCTCTTTTTTTATTAAACTTTTAGAATATCAACAGGGGAGAGGGTTACAAATATTCAGTTTATAGTATATATTCAATATTAATGGTAAATTCGTAATAATATATATAATTATTTTGCAGAATAATGAAAAATGCCCAACGTTTAATCCGTAGTCTTTTGCTGGTATTGGTTTCAATGCTGGTGTATTCCAATACTAATGCACAGATACTTGTATCAGGAACAGATTTTGATCCGCTGCCAGGAAATGCATCCAGGTTTTATATTGGGTTAACGGATATATCACAAATAGGTTTTCAGCCTGGCAGTATTGTGTCCACACCACCGCTCGCACCAAATGTTAACACAAACAATTTTAATGTAGGGTATTTTTATGCAATTACACCTACGCCTATCCGCTTGGATAGTACGCGTTACCAGGATTTTACTCCAACAACAGATTACTCCTATGTATATTCACCAACGGCTACATCTCCAGGAAGTAATGTGAATATATTATCATACAGTTTGACGAACCTGGTTCCAAATTCAGCGGTTTCGGTTATTGTTGATTATTGCAGTGCTGTTAAATCAACTTATGCCAGCTGTACAGGACAGAGAAACGAATTCAAAGCCGGAATCAATCTTGATCAATATAATTTATTAAATGGTACTGATGCTCCTCAAATCGGTATGGGGCAGTGCCAGTCAGCAACATTTACCGGTACTGTAGATGCTTCCGGTAATATGGTATTCAGAATGAACGATACTAAATTCGGTTCATGCCAGGCGATGGCTATTAAGAAAATTCAGATCATGGGCTTCCCTCAGCCCAAAATCATAGCAAATGAAGGAACTGAAGTATGTGCCGGTGAACAGGTAACTTTACAAACAACAACAGAATACAATGCAACTTATCAGTGGCAGGTGAATACTGGTTCCGGTTGGACAAATATTTCAGGCGCAACAAACCAGGCAGTATTATATGATGTACCAACTGTTCAGGCATATCAATTCAGAGCACAAATCACTCCAAAGCCAAGTGGAACAGCAATTACATCAAATGTTGTTACGGTGAATGCTATTACATGTTGTGTAGAAGGTGGTGTACCAACTTCACGTAAAACAATTTATTACGATGATTTCGGAACGGTTGATTTAACTGATGTTACCGGAAAAACTTATAAAGTATGGGATTATTCAAACGTATTGAATCCAACACTGGTAACAAAAACCACCACAACCCCTTTCAGATGGCAATTGACGCCGGCACCATTGGGCGCAACATTTCAGGCTACAGGTCCTTTGCAGGACGGGCAATATACAGTAGCAGGTTATTTAACAGGATATAATCCGGATAACGGATATCAGGGTGCTATGTTGCAATGGGCGAATAGGATCGGAGGACCAAATCCACCTCCGGAAGTATCGTTAGATCACTCCGGAACAAAAGCGGGAGCCTGTTTATTGATCAACTGTCCCACGGGAACATTCGGACAAAAATTATATACCCGTACAATCTCAAATTTATGTTTTGGTAAACAACTCTCTTTTGAATGCTGGATCAATGTATTTACAGATGGTCCGGGTTCGGGTTGTTCCTATTATGCACCAGTTAACGTACAGATCAAACTAACAGATGGAAGTAATGCTGCTAATTCTGTTACGGCCAGCGCAACCGCTACAAGACAGGCAGATGGAGGAGGTGTATGGGTAAGAGTTTCAGGTAATATTACGTTAGGGGCAGGTAGTACATCTGTAATCATGGATGTTATCAATAACTCTACCGAATCTACTTGCGGTAATGACCTTGTGCTTGATGATATTAAGATCATGGCGTGTTCTCCTCCGCCATTGAATGTTTATTTTGATATTCCTACCCTTGCTACTACAAAAAATGTTTGTACAGCTTCTCTTGACTTAGATGTAAAACCAAGCGCATTGTTGAACAGTTATTATAGCAATAATGCTCAGTATTTGTATCAGTGGACCAAGACACCGAACGATTATACTTCATGGAAAAATCTGGCAGCTCCTCAGGCAGGCCAAACATATACCATCCCGAACCCTTCACTGAATGCGGCTTATGCAGGAACTGTTGATGGAGATAAAATCTATTTCAGAGTCGTAGCAACTACTCCTGCAGTATTTGCTGCTAATAATAACTTTACGGCACCAAAGTATGCGAATGATAATGATCCATGTAAAAACTATTCTGTATCGGATCCTATTGAATCTACTGTACAATGTCCGAAGTGTTCTAAACCAACAGCGGTAACAATCACAGTACCGGCAGCTACGCCAACAACAATTTGCCAGGGTACAGCACAAACCTTGACAGGTTCTGCAACTGTGACTGCAGCATCGTTAAATGGTGGGTTCACTTATTCCTGGATCAAAACTTTACCTGCACCTTCTACAGTAAAAGTTACTCCTACGACGGTAACCATACCTGCTAACACAGCAACGCCAATGCCAAGCTATACAGGTATCACTGGAGCATTAGCAGATGCAGGTACTTATGTACTTCGTGTGGAAGACGGTAACACAGGCAACTCATCCTGTTACACGGAAGCAACCGTGGTTATCAATGTGAGCCCGAC
>NZ_JBQCDF010000002.1:0-34044 GCF_051961495.1 Cytophaga sp.
TCATTGGCGGGGAAGTGAGGGTTATAAACCCAGATAGCGTTAATGGTGTTCCTTCGCAAATATTAACCGGTGAAGGTCCGGTAATGGTTATTATTGGCTTTGGGCAAGTGGCAAAAGATATTCTACAGACGCATGTAAAAAATATCCCTAGCAGTAAAAGTTTTTTCATAATCAGTACAAAATATTTTAATCTTAATAAAATATTCCATGCTGAAGTAACCGCAAAAATGAAATTATATTTTTATTTAAGGGTTAAGGTGAAATCTAAAACATAACAGAGTTCTATGTATAATATTAATAAAGAGGCCATCAGGGAAATTTTTCCCCGATGGCCTCTTTTATTTTTTCTATGTATGGTAACTATTCTGCGTGCTTAAACTGTCTTAAGAAACGCACATCGTTTTCGGTAAACAGACGCAGATCCTTGATCTGGTATTTCAGCATGGTTATACGTTCAATACCCATACCGAATGCAAAACCGCTGTATACTTTCGGGTCAATCTTCGCATTGATCAATACATTCGGGTCCAGCATACCGGCACCGCCGATCTCTACCCATCCGCTTTGCTTGCAGATGTTGCAGCCCTTGCCGTTACAGATGAAGCAGGAGATATCAATCTCGGCACTTGGCTCGGTAAAAGGGAAAAATGACGGACGGAACCGGATCTGTGTATCCTTGCCGAACATCTCTTTAGAGAAATGATATAAGGTATTCTTCAGATCCGCAAAGCTCACATTCTTGTCTACATACAAACCTTCGATCTGGTGGAACATGCAGTGCGCACGTGCAGAGATCGCTTCGTTTCTGTATACACGGCCCGGAGAGATCGTGCGAACAGGAGGTTTCTGGCTTTCCATCACACGAACCTGCACACTGGAAGTATGTGTACGTAGCACAATATCCGGATTGCGTTCAATAAAAAACGTATCCTGCATCTCACGCGCGGGATGGTTTTCCGGAAAGTTCAATGCCGTGAAGTTATGGAAGTCATCTTCAATTTCCGGTCCGTCAGATAAATTGAAACCCATACGCTCAAATACTTTATAGATCTGCTCACGTACGATGTTGATCGGATGGCGGCCGCCCAATTCATTGGGAACAGCAGGCAGCGACATATCAATTTTCTGATAGGCGCTGTTATCATTTCCGCCGGCATTTAATTTATCCTGTAACTCTTCAAATTTTGTCTGGGCCAGAACTTTTAATTTGTTCATTTCCTGCCCCATCGATTTTTTAACCTCCGGCGCAACGGTTTTGAAATCAAAACCATCAAACATACTTGTGATCTTACCTTTCTTACTTAAATATTCAAGGCGGAACTGCTCCAGCTGTTCTTTGGATTCAATTGAAAAGGCTTCAATCGTTTGTGTTAATTCTTTAATCTTGTCTAACATAGAGATTACAAAAATAATAAAAATTCGAAGAAGAGTTACTAGTTTCCAGTTTCTAGTTACCAGATTATTCTCTGGATAAGGCAGTATGCCCTGTCTCTTTCTTTAAACAGATTTCACATGATAAATAGTCCCTGTGTGGAGCAATCACTTTTTATCATAAAAATCAGCTTAAGCAGCGGTTCAGACAATACTATCTGGCGCCAGTCTTGACTGGTGCCTTGTTTCTAAGAGATCAAAAACTTTATTTTCTATCATTTTAAATCACCTAAAGGAGCGGTTAAGACAGTAAAAAAGCCTAATTTTGAGCATGTCTTTATTACGCGAAACCACAGCCCTGATCAAAAAGGAATTCCTGCTTGAATTCCGTCTGCGCTATATGTTTAATGCGGTACTGATCTACCTGGCAGGTGCTATTTTCATCTGCTATTTTGCATTTTTCGGTCGGGGTGGAGATTTGTCGCCCATGACCTGGAACGCATTGTTCTGGATCATCATATTACTGGCCTCGGTTAATGCTGCTTCACGAAGTTTCCTGCTGGAACGCTCAAACCGTCAGCAATACTATTATTTTATGGCTTCACCCGGTGCAATCGTTTTGTCAAAGCTTATTTATAATATTGTTTTACTGACACTTATGGCGCTTCTGGGTCTGGCTATCTTCTCCTTTGTAATGGGAAGTGATGTACAGGACATGGGTATGTTTGTAGTTATCTGTATCACAGGTTCCAGCTGCCTGGCCGCAACACTTACCTTTATTGCAGCAATAGCCGCTCAGACTCAGCATAGTATGACATTAATGGCTGTCTTAAGCTTTCCGGTTGTGATTCCGGTATTAATGGTATTGATCAAAGTGTCCAAAGGAGCTATCGATGGATTGGACCGTAGCGTGGCTTACCAGGATTTAATCGTTTTGATGGCTGTTAATGTGATCACAATCACGGTTTCCTATCTATTATTTCCGTACCTTTGGAAGAACTAAGTGAACCGGATCAATCAATTGCTGCTTGTACCACATACTATCAGTAATTTCAATATAGAAATAAATATGCGTTCTAATTCCTCCCCTTATGCATGGTGGAAATTACTGGCCTTTGTATTACTGATCTATGCATCAGTAATGGGTTTCCTGGGTAATGTTCCGCGACTGGCAATCCTGAATGAAACAATCCGCAATCTTTACTTCCATGTACCGATGTGGTTTGCCATGACATTGTTCTTGTTGGTGGCTTCTATCTATTCGGTGGCGCACCTGAATACAGGAAGTTTAAAGCACGACCGCATTGCGGTTGAATTTACACGTACAGGTATGGCATTTGGCGTGTTGGGTCTGCTGACGGGTATGATCTGGGCTAAGTTTACGTGGGGTACATTCTGGACAAAAGATCCGAAGCTGAATGCGGCGGCGATTGCCATGCTGATCTATATTGCTTACATGATTGTGCGTGATGCAATTGCCGATGAAGATAAAAAAGGACGCATCTCTGCGGTATACAATCTCTTTGCTTTCCCGGCATTCATGGCGCTGATCTATATCATGCCCCGTCTGACAGATTCATTGCATCCGGGCAATGGCGGCAACCCCGGCTTTAGCAATTATGACCGTGACCGCGAAATGAATATAATCTTTTATTCATCCGTAATTGGTTTTATGTTGTTGGGTACATGGATCACAACCCTGCGCATACGTTTGCGCCTGTGGGCAGATAAAAAAGATGGTTTAATCATTGATTCTAAAAAATATGCTTCAGAAGATTTATTGGATGCTTAGTTTACTTGTCTTTACAAGTATCTCAGCGCTGGCACAACAAAGCAATGAGCCGGAGATGGCTGACAAATTCCGTGCAGATGGAAAAATTTATGTGGTGGTAACAGTGGTAGCAATTATCCTTGTTGGTTTATTGGTATACATGATCTCCCTGGATAAAAAGATCGGCAAGTTGGAAAAAGAAAACAGCGAGCAATAATAGAAGTACATATGAAACTGAGTTATATTATTTTATTGACGGTGATCGCAATTGCTGTTGGCGTTATTCTGTCTACTACAGGAGATGCAAGCCAGTACGTGGATTTTGAGCAGGCTGCAAAAATGGCTGCAGACGGCGATGATGATATGGTACATGTTGTTGGCAAGTTGCAGAAAGATGCACAGGGCCAGTATGTAGGAATGATCTATAACCCGGGCGTTGATCCGAATTATTTTGAGTTTACGCTAACCGATACGAAACAACGTACAGAAAGGGTATTATACTTTCAGCCGAAGCCCCAGGATTTTGAAAAGGCTGAACAGATCGTGATCATAGGGCATACAAATACGAAAGAAAACGTATTTGTCGCCGACAAAATATTAATGAAATGTCCTTCAAAATATGAGGACAAGGAAGTAAAAATTTAATTATGAATTTGCATATTGGCGACTACGGCCATCTATTCGTTATCATCTCGTTCTTTTCAGCTATACTTGCTTCTTATGGTTTTTACCAGGGGGCTAAAGAAAATCAGCTGGGAAATCCGTCATGGATGGTTTTTTCAAGAATCGCATTTGGTGTGCATGCGCTTTCGGTATTCGGAATTGTTGCAAGCCTATTTACGATCATTTATACCCATCGCTACGAATACCATTACGCATGGAGCCATTCGTCCAATCACCTGCCGGTTTATTATATGATCTCCTGTTTCTGGGAAGGTCAGGAAGGAAGTTTCCTGTTATGGATTTTCTGGCATGTGATCTTAGGAGCCATACTCATTAAAGTAAACAATACCTGGGAAGCTCCTGTAATGGCAGTTTTTATGCTGGTGCAGGCATTCCTCGCATCCATGATCCTGGGAGTTGTTATTCCTTATTTGAATACAAAAATAGGTTCGTCTCCTTTCATCTTAATGAAAGAAGCCCTGCCGGACCTGCCTGTCTATAATGTCCGCCCTGATTTTATTGCTGAAGATGGTAACGGATTGAATCCATTACTACAGAATTACTGGATGGTGATTCACCCGCCAACCTTGTTCCTGGGCTTTGCCGCTACCATCGTGCCATTCGCTTATTGCATGGCTGGTATGTGGAAAGGCTGGACAAAAGAATGGATCCGGCCTGCGTTGCCATGGGCATTATTTGCTGCCGTGATATTAGGTACCGGTATTATGATGGGCGCTTATTGGGCCT
This sequence comes from Cytophaga sp., assembly GCF_051961495.1. NCBI lineage: Bacteria > Pseudomonadati > Bacteroidota > Cytophagia > Cytophagales > Cytophagaceae > Cytophaga > Cytophaga sp. The sequence continues at coordinate 4,553 of NZ_JBQCDF010000002.1, forward strand.
ATGAAACATTGAACTTCGGTGGTTACTGGAACTGGGACCCGGTTGAAAATGCTGTATATGTACCATGGCTGATCTTAGTAGCATCGCTGCACTTAATGATTTCTTATAAGAACAGCGGCACAGCCTTGCGCATGGCCGTGATCATGGTCACGCTTTCATTCCTGCTGATTTTGTTTGCAACATTCTTAACAAGAAGCGGTATTTTAGGTAATGCATCGGTGCACTCCTTTACCGATCTTGGTTTATCCGGACAGCTGGTGATCTATCTGTTCACCTTTACAATTCTTGCATTTGTTTTGATTGCGAATGCATGGAACAAAATTCCATTTGAAAACGAAGAACCTTCGGTATACTCAAGAGAGTTCTGGATTTTCATCGGTGTTGCATTCTTAAGTCTGGCTGCTTTCCAGGTATTGGCTACAACATGTATTCCTGTATACAATACACTTGCAAAATCTATAGGCATAGAACTTTCTATGGCGCCTCCGGCAAAACCCGAGATCCATTATAGTTACTGGCAGATGGGCTTTGCCATATTTATTGCCATTCTTTCAGGGATGGGGCAATTCTTCTGGTGGAAGAAGATGGATAAAAAGCAATTGTGGGAAGCATTATACCTGCCGATTATATTAGCATTGAGCTTTACATCCATCATTATTGTGTTTGGACTGCTGGATACAAACCCGGGCGAAGAAATCCATTATGCAGTTAAAGCCGCATATATTTTACTGATAGCTGCCAGCTTGTTTTCTATCTTCAGCAATATCATGATCTTTATAAAGGTGGTACAGAACAATTACCGTCTGACAGGCGGCGCGCTGGCGCATATTGGCGTGGCGATGATGCTGGTTGGTATTTTATTCTCTTCCGGTTATTCTAAAATTGTTTCGCTGAATAACACTGGGCTGCTGTATTCAAAGGAATTTTCAACGGAAGTAAACAGAGATAATTTACTGCTGTTCCGCAATGCGCCGGAAAAGATGAAAGATCTGCAGCTGATCTATAAAGGGCAGCGTATTGAAGCAAAAGGCTACAGCGGATATATAAATAAAGACTGGACATTCCCGACGGAAGATCCATACAAACTTATCCTGCGGAAGGACTTAAAAGATAAAGATGTAGTAGTGTTTAAAAAAGGTGACACGTTAGAGGTTAATCCTGAAAATACATTTTACGAAGTTGCCTATGTAAAAGCAACGGGTGATACATTCACACTATATCCGCGTATACAACAAAATCCACGTATGGGAAATGTAGTGTCGCCCGATATCAAACATTTCATGGGCAGAGACTTGTATTCGCACCTTTCTGCAATTCCTTTAGCAGCGGATGAACGCGATTGGTCTGAACCGGAAACACATACCATCCACCAGGGCGATACCATTTACATCAACGATTATGTATGCCTTTTCAAACATGTAGATGTCATCAATAATGTACCGGGTGTTAAACTGGGTGCGGATGATTTTTCTATTGTGGCACATTTGCTGTTGCTTGGTCCGGATGGTTCATCGTATCCAATGCACCCCAACCTGGTGATCTTATCCCAGCAGAGCGCTTCCGGAGCGATACCTGAAATGAATGAAGAACTGGGTGTAAAGATTACTCTTAACAAAGTTAAACCGGATACACATGAATTTGAATTTTCTGTACAAACCTGTCAGAAAGATTACATCATTATTAAAGCCATTGAAAAGCCAGGTATTAATCTGTTATGGATTGGCACATTGCTGGTGATTGTAGGCCTGACAATGGCTATGTTCCGCCGCTACAGAGAGTTTGTAGCCATGCGCAATAAAGGACAGGAAGTCTTGTAAAAAAGTACAAAAAACATTTTATCCAGGCCGTTGAATAAATTTCAACGGCCTTTTTTTATGATCATACGAGTGGAAAATATGTAATGTTAATCCGTAATCCTATAATTCGAAGTTCTGTATTGTCTGTAATTTTATTAAACAAAAATGTCCGTTCAACAAAAACCATTACAGCAGTGAAAAAAATCCTTCAGGCAAAGTACATAACAATTTTCGCGCTATCCATGGTAGTCGCGGTATTTGTTGCCCTGAGCATAATAAGTGCTTTTTATATGAACAGGGGATATGCGATTCCGACGTTGATCTTAACGGTTGCAGCCATTGTAATGGCGCAAAAAGAAGATAGAAGAAATCAGTAATAAAATAATCAATACAGCAATGGATACTATTGAAATGAAAGACCTCATAATCGTTTTTATATGTACAATACTTGCATGTATGATCAATTCATATAATGCATTGTGCATAATATTTCAAGAGCAAACGCGTTTAGCTGTTTTGGTTATTGCAACAGTAATTATGATTATAATCTTTTTTATGTGCCGCATCAATGCACATGTAAAGAAGGCCTCAAGGTAATACAGGCCAGCCATTATAAATATGGCCTGATGTTATAAATAATTTTCAGCAACCAGTTATGGAATATCTGTCAGCATGTAACACACATTGCAGGCAGATATTTTTTTATACAATGTAGGTGTGTTCAGTATCGGAAAAATTGTTTACCACGTTTTCATTGATTATTTTAAGGCTGATAAACGATACTTTTATGAGCCCCATTAAAATTGTTTTTATTTTTTTAACATCAATAGTACTTTTATTTTCCTGTTCTCTTAATTCGGACCGGCTGGGTATATCTGAATCTGAGCAGCAAGGTATTTCTGAAATCATAAGCGTATGGGGTCCTGCAAGTATTAAAAAAGGGTTTTCGACAAGTACAAGTGCAGGAAGCACGAAGTATGTTGAACTTGAAGTGACCAATCGCGAAATTTTTTTTGAAGGTGCAAAACTGGATCCAATAGCAAGGGGCGTCGCATTTTTATTTTTCAAAAATCTAACGCAGGATGAACAGGCTTCTTATGGAAAGTATGAGATCACATTGAAAAACGATAGCGGTCGGTCGGCTACATTTAGTTATCCTGCCCAGGCTGTAAAACGCTATTTTGAAAAGGAGAAAATAGCAAATGCATACTATACTAAACTTTTGCAGGGAGAACTGGAGTATGTTTACAGCAACATTGATAATCCGGGATTTCCTATCGATACGGTAATAAATGCGTTTACGCCTTTATTAAATGATGTTAAAAGCTTTGACAGAGTTGCTACAGATAAAATCTTTTTTGTAAAGCATAACTTGCAAAATGGTGGACAGCTTGAAGTGATGAAATTTGAAGGCAATATTATTGATAAGGATAATGTTGTAAAATACTTTTCTATTTCAATTGATCCGGAAAGAAATGAAAAGAATATTATTGAAATGCGTTATTGGGATAAATAATTATATGATGCGTCGTACCCTGTAAATTATTTTACTACTCCCAAAACTTCCACCCAGCCTTTGTGTGTTTGTTCGTTGTTGCGGTGTTTAAGATGGTAAAAATATAAGCCGTCGCTTACATCCTGTGCTCCCCAATCATTCTGGTATGCCTCGGCTGTATAGATTAATGTACCCCAGCGGTTATAAATTTCTATACTCCAGTCCGGGATCGGAATATTTTTAATGGCGAACGTTTCGTTCTTGCCATCTTTGTTGGGAGTTATCAGGTTTGGAATAATCATTTCCTGCGGACACGATGCGGTTACGGTAAATGTATCTTTTACACTGCAGTTTTGGTTGAATCTTTCTACAATGTATTTGCCAGGTATAGTAACAGAATAGGGAAGTGTTGTTGAACCATCCTGCCATTTGAATTGAAGTTCTGTAAATACCGGATCCAATATAAATGGAGCCTCTGCAAAGCCACAATAGTTATATGCATGAGGAACAGATAGCGAAGCGAAGGAAACATAGGAAACGATGATCGTATCACTTACCTTAATATTGTCGCGGGTTACATCAACATAATATTTACCTGGCGCGGAAACGGTTATTTTTTGTGTCTGTTGCTGGGTGTTCCATAAAATATCTGCATCCTGATTGTCGCTACCAGCATCAAGAATCAATTTTGCGGAAGGGCATAGGGTCGTGTCGTTGCCAAGACTTACCACCGGCGGCCGCTGTGTAACATAGTTCACCATAAATGTTGGCAAGCCCAGTTTGCTGGATTGGGTGCCCAGGGAAATTCCGTTATCAATGAAAGTGCAACCGTAGCCAATAACATCCGGATTAGAAATAATACCAAGATATTGCAAGTCTTTTTGTGCCAGATATAATCGTTTGTCCGGTCCGAGTTGCAGCTGCGGATAGTAACTGCCGGAACCCTGCCCTACGAGATATTTCGAATTAATCATAGCCGTGCTGGTCGAAAGACTTAAATCAAATTGATAAATGCGGGCAACATTATCAGTAACGTATAACACCTTGCTGTTTGGAGAAAAACTTAAACCATACACACGGTTTGTGGGACCGCTGATTAAGGGAACGACGTTTGAAATTGCTCCGGTGGAAGAATTGAAATCATATAAATCAACACCGGAACCAAAATACCCTCCAAGAGCAATACGTTTGCCATCCGGTGAAATTCTACACTGACTTAAATTTGTTTTTTGATTTCCGATATCAGAAATAACAGGTGCCTGCAGACCGGCAGCGGTTAACAGATAAGCATAAAATTTTGTTACGTTTGCTTCATGCAGGATTACCCATACATCGGTTTGGTTTTTATGATACGCAGCAGTTAACGCTTCCGTAGAATTAAGGAATGCAGAAGATGCATTTGAATAATCTTTTAAGATGGTTGCATTTTTTGTTACAACTTTGCCAGCTCCTGCATTGAAAGACATATCAACGATGGAATATTCATATCCGTTTGCATTGCCCTGATCCGCTACAGTAAAAATATAATACAGCGTTGTGCTGCCAGGCAACTTTACAATTAAAGCGCTTTGCGTACTGCTACTCTGCCCATGAAGATCAGTTCCATTATCCATCACCTGGTGATTTTTATTCCATACAGCATTGCCGTTGGTATAGAATAACAGATTGCCGTTTTCATCGGATATACTTGCACAACCTTCAGAAGTAACCAACGCACCATTAGTTAAAGCAGTTGGAGGTTCTGTTGCAAAAGACAGTCCTGCATGATCTCCGAAATACCAATTGTACGCTTCTTTCTGTGCGTGTGCTGTTGAATGAACGTTATTGATCAATAGAAGCAGAATAACCAGCCTGATAAAAGATTTTTTAAAAATGACCTGAAAAAAGCAACGCATAAAATAATTTTTAATTGAAAGAATTTTATTTGTATTCCTCCTAAAATACGGAGGTTTTAACATATCCGAAAATTAATAAATATTATATAAAAAAAGGATACCTACTTATAGGTATCCTTTGCGACTAAAAGAGAGATTTTCAAATCTTATGCAAATCATTATTTAATAAGTTCTTCAAGATTTAATTCAGAATCTTTTGCATATTCCCATTTGCCTTTTATTGCTGAATTGAGAATGTCTGCAATATAGAGCGGATCATCTTTATACTGTATTTCTTTAAATGGTTTATATTGAAAAATAGCCGTACTTTTTTCTTTATTGAATGGAAATACGATGGATGCTATAATCAATTTAGGAATAAATACGAGTGTATTGATAATGAATAGCGGTGTCTGATATGCTTCTCCACACATATGATTCAGAAAAACAAACGCTGACCAGTCATTGATCGGATATTTTTTAAGGATTGGTTCGATAACATCATCCCAATCATCACCCCATACACCCAGGTCATTGTTAATGGTTGTTTCTAAATTCAATTTAGAAATAGGTTCATTACGTACTTCAGAGATGATTGCTAAAATATCCTGATATATCTGTTTTGCTTCATACATAAATCATACACTTGATAATAAAAAAGGATATACATTTTTTCAAACGTATATCCTTCAGTACAATTATAAATTCAGTCTTTACAGATTCGCAAAGAAGTCGTTGCCTTTGTCATCACAGATGATGAATGCAGGGAAATCCACTACTTCAATCTTACGCACGGCTTCCATACCCAGTTCTTCAAAGTCAACCACTTCAACGGATTTAATATTTTCTTTTGCCAGGATTGCTGCCGGTCCGCCGATAGAGCCCAGGTAGAAGCCACCATATTGCTTACAGGCATCGGTAACAGCTTTCGAACGGTTTCCTTTTGCCAGCATGATCATGGATCCGCCCTGGCTCTGGAATAAATTCACATATGAATCCATACGGCCTGCTGTAGTAGGACCGAAGCTGCCGGATGGCATGCCTTCCGGTGTTTTCGCCGGACCTGCATAGTACACCGGGTGATTTTTGAAATACTCCGGCATCGGTTTACCTGCATCCAGTAACTCTTTAATTTTAGCGTGTGCAATATCGCGTGCTACGATCAAGGTACCTTTTAATTTCAGACGGGTTTTGATCGGATATTGAGAAAGTAATTTCAACACATCGGCCATCGGCTGGTTCAGGTCAACCTCAACTGCTTTTTCAAGATGCGGCGCCTGTGCAGGTAAATATTTTTCAGGATTTGTTTCAAGTGCTTCAATGAAAATACCTTCTTCGGTAATTTTAGCTTTGATGTTACGGTCTGCCGAGCAGCTTACACCAATTCCTACCGGACAGGAAGCTGCGTGGCGCGGCAAACGGATCACTTTTACATCGTGCGTAAAATATTTACCACCGAACTGTGCACCGATCAGACTTTCCTGGCAGATCAGCTGTACTTTCTCTTCCCATTCCAGGTCGCGGAATGCTTGTCCGCCGATGTTACCTTCCGTTGGTAATTCATCGTAGTATCCTGCCGAAGCTAACTTTACTGCTTTCAGGTTTGCCTCTGCCGATGTACCGCCGATTACCAAGGCTAAGTGGTACGGAGGACAAGCAGATGTACCCAGGTCTTTGATTTTATTTTTTACGAAAGCTGTTAAGCTTTCATCGTTTAGCAAAGCTTTTGTCTGCTGGTACAAATATGTTTTGTTTGCAGAGCCGCCGCCTTTAGCCATGAACAGGAATTTATATTCATTGCCTTGTTCGGCATAGATATCAATTTGTGCCGGAAGGTTTGTGCCGGAGTTCTTTTCGTCGAACATGGTAATAGGTACTACCTGGGAGTAACGCAGGTTCCGTTCCTGGTAAGTGTTATAAATACCTTTAGATAATGCCTCTTCATCGTTGGCGCCAGTCCATACGTTCTCACCTTTTTTACCCATTACAATAGCCGTTCCGGTATCCTGGCAGGAAGGTAATTTACCTTCACCCGCGGTAGAGGCATTCTGCAATAATGTATAAGCTACGAAACGATCGTTGTCGGTTGCTTCTGGGTCGTTTAGAATTTTAGCCAGCTTTTCTAAATGCGAGGAACGCAGATAGAATGATACATCGGCTAATGCTTTCTCTGCAATCAGTTCAAGCGCTTTCGGATCTACTTTAAGAATTTTTCGCCCATCAACTTCAAGTGTCGAAACATAATCTTTACTGATCAATTTGTATGGCGTTGGATCTTTCTTTAACGGAAACGGTTTTTGATAACTGAATTCAGGCATGGGAATAATATGTTATGTGTAAATGGTGCTACTAATTTAAGTAGCGTAATGAATTTTTCTATGTATAACTACGTATTTATTGTAAGCGAGCTATCGGGTAAGCTTTTCCAGATAATGAAAATCAATATGGTATTCATGTTTAATGGCGTCTATCTTATGCTGCAGCTGCTGGTCAGGCGCATGGGAGTTTTTGCTGCCAACCAGCATAATATTTTTTCGTGTATGTTCATTTGAAATGAATTCAAAGATCTTGGTTTGATACTGGTGCTGTTCCATAATTAATGCACGCAAGGTGTCGGTGACCATTTCAAACTGGCGTTCTTTAAATATACCATACTTCAACAGCGGACTTTCCTGCTCAATGCCTTTCACCTGCTGGCGGATCTGTTTGTGGCAGCAGGGGGCGCATACGATGAGCTGCGCGTTCGAAACAATTCCTTTGTAAATAGCATCGTCGGTAGCTGTATCACAGGCATGCAGCGCAATCAGCATGTCGATTCGTTTATCGGTATATTTCTGAATAGGTTTACACACAAACTGTAATTTTTTAAAATCACAGGCTGCAGCTACTCCATTGCAATAATCAACCAGCTCCTGCCGTAATTCTATACCTGTTAAAGCAACGTTCAGCTGTTTTTCATTTGCCAGGTAATCATATAAGGCAAATGTTAAATAACCCTTGCCAGAGCCCATATCAACGATATGAATTTCATCCGGAAGCGAAATGTTCTCAATCAACCCCTCAATGATCTCCAGATATTTATTTATCTGACGGTATTTATCAGCCATTTTAGGAATCAGTATGCCGTTACTGTCTGTAATTCCTAAATGCGTTAAGTATGTTTGGGTGTTGGACACACGTTTTGTTTTTTTACGATCGTGAACCGTCTCGTTGGTCTCAGTAAAGGTTGGTTTGTTCTTCTGTAAAGTTATATGCCCTTTTTTAGAAGTCAGCAGTACATAATCCTGTTTTGTGCTAAAGAGGGTTGCATTGCGGTAGTATGACTGCATCAGCTTTTCAATTTCTGCAATACCGGCTTCAATGGAAAAATTTTTAACCTGGTCGTTTGTTTTGTGGCGATAGGTGAATGAAAGGAAGGGCTGTTTTTTGATTTCTATGAAACGAACATAAATAGTAAGTATAGATGCTTGTTTATCGACCGGGTTACTGATGGTTAGTTTTACAAACGTATTATCGGCAAGGCATTGCGTAAGAAATTCAACCAGTACTTGTAGTTCTTTCATACTGTAAAGGTACGAATTTGAGACGTGAGATGAAAAATTGACTGGCGTGAGGCTATGTAATGATATGCTATGAAATACAGAGGTGTATAGGCCTCTTAAAATAAAAAAACCCGAAGCTGAGCCTCGGGTTTTAAATTTCGTTTAGAAACGAATTACTTTGCAGCTTTCTTAGCTACAGCTTTCTTAGCAGCTTTTTTAGCTGCAGGCTTCTTAGCCGCTGCTTTTTTAGCTACTTTCTTAACTGCTGCTTTTTTAACAGCTTTTTTAGCTACTTTTTTAGCTGCAGGCTTCTTAGCTGCTGCTTTTTTAGCTGCAGGCTTTTTAGCCGCTGCTTTTTTAGCTACTTTTTTAACTGCTGCTTTTTTAACTGCAGGTTTTTTAGCTGCAGGTTTCTTAGCAGCTGGTTTCTTAGCGGAAGCTTTTGCTTTTGCCATGATTGTAATCCTCCTTTTTTGTAATTAAATAAATCCTATATAAAAAATACTCGACTAAAAGTTAATTCAATACTATATAAATTATTTTAAACTTCCAAATACCAAACAACCAACCAACTACGTTTTCAATTGCTTTAACGGTGGATAATTCAAAAGGTTATATCCGGCAGAAGTTTTTTTATTTCAAAAACATTTTTTATAAGAAAGGGTTAAAATGTCTACAGTCCTTTATTCATCAAGGATACAGCGATAATAAAAAAAGCCGGACCTCAAAATATGTGGTCCGGCTTTTTTTATTTTTATTTTTTTTACCCTGAAATCCGGCCAAAAAAAATTTTTAAAAAATTGAAAAATTTTTTTTCACAATTCGATTTCAATTTGATTTTTTAATAAATCTTCCATCGTTTCACGCTTACGAATCAGTTGATGTTTGCCTTTATGAACAAGAACTTCTGCAGGTCTGAATCGTGAATTGTAGTTTGAACTCATGCTGAAACCATATGCGCCGGCATTTTTTAATCCGATGATGTCACCGGCTTTTGTTTCTTCAATGAATAAGTCTGAACCGAAGGTATCTGTTTCGCAGATGTAGCCTACAACCGTGTATAAGCGTTTATCGCCAGCCGGATTGCTTACATTCACGATATCGTGGTGTGAGCCGTACATCATCGGTCTGATTAAATGATTCAATCCTGAATTTACCCCGATGAATGTACATGCGGGCGTTTCTTTAATAACTGTACATGATACCAGCAGCATGCCGGATTCACTCACCAGGAATTTTCCGGGTTCAAACCAGATATCTAATTTCTTTCCATAGTTTAAACAGAAGGCATTAAATGAATCGCTCATTTTTTTACCCAGGTCTTCAATATCTGTTACGTGGTCACCTGCTTTATAAGCAACTTTAAAACCGCTTCCGAAATCTAAAAACGTAAGTTTGTCAAATTGCATCGCAACGGAATAAACCACTTCTGCAGCACGTACAAAGGCATCAGCACTTTTAAAATCTGAACCGCTATGCACATGAACACCATTTACAACGATTTCATGTTCATCAACTACTTCGTAGATCTCATTCACCTGCTCGATTGAAATACCGAATTTAGAACCTTTATGGCCAGTCATGATCTTTGCATTGCCACCTGCATCAATATGCGGATTGATTCTCACGCAGCATGGAACCGTGTTGCCATATTTTTTTCCGAATTCTTTTAAAAACGGAATATTATCAATATTGATCTGCACACCATAGTTTACGGCCGCTTCAATTTCAGAAAAATCTACACAGTTTGGCGTAAACATAATATTACTAACCTCAAAACCGGCTTTTAAAGCCAATTGAAGTTCCTGAACAGACACTACATCTACACCAGCACCAGCTCCGCGAAGTAATTTTAAAATGGCTTGATTGGTCAGTGCTTTAGCAGCGTACTTTATTTTAACGTTTACTCCTGAAAATGCATCGGTCAGGCGTTTATACTGTGAAAGGATTTTTTCACTGTTATAAACATATACTGGAGTGCCATATTCTTTGGCTATTTCAACCAAAGGAACTCCCTGGAAAGTATAAACATCGTTTGTTACTTGCATAATATATAAGTGTATAGAAATACAAATATACTAATCCTGCTTTGTCAAGTTTGTATTGCAACTGAATTTTATTCGTTCTACTGCATGTCGCGCCCGACTGATGCGATCGCTTTAAGCGGTGGCATCCAGTTTCGTTTGTGACTTCTTAGGTCAGACGCTTAAGATGCCTGTAAAATAGATGCTTTATTCAAAATTTTAGTACCTGCATTTGGAAATTGCAAATTCCCCCATATATTTGTAACCATGAAAACAATGACAGGAACTAAACAATGGTGGTGGTGCGTGAACTAATCGGTTCGTGAACATGCTGCTGTGTCCTGTTTGAAAATATATCAAAAAAGAGGCTTGCTGTTCACGGCAAGCCTCTTTTGTTTTATTCTACCCGGGAAACCCATTTATGAAAACATATAATTTAAAGCTTACCTACAAAAAAATACTTGCAGATACCACCACACCCGTGAGCATGTATTTAAAGCTCCGTGATAAATTCCCCCAGACGATGCTCCTGGAGAGCTCTGATTATCATGGAAACGAAGATATTTATTCATACATCTGCTGTAACCCGATCGCGGGTATAAAAATAGACAAAGGATATTTCTCGGAATATTATCCCGACGGTACTACCAATAACCTCGAAATTGAACAGGTAAACGTAGCAGAGCAGATCACGCAATTTGTCAAACGGTTCAAGGTTGATGAAAAAAAGTTTCCGTTTACAAGCAGTGGTATTTTCGGATACACGGCGTATGATGCAGTACGGTATTTTGAAGATATCAAAATAAAAACGTTTGAAACAGAATACCGCAAAATTCCTGATCTGCAATACCACATCTACCGATTTATTCTGGTATTTAACCACTTCAATAATGAATTAACGATCGTAGAAAATTATCCGGAAGGGGTTGAATTTACCGACAATAGCTCCATTCAGCAGATTGAAGCATACCTGAACAGCCGCAATTTCGCTTCTTACGAATTCAGACTGGCAGATCGCGAAGAATCAAACTTTACGGATGAAGAATTTTTAAAAGTTTTACAAAAAGGAAAAGACCATTGCAGAAGGGGAGATGTTTTCCAGATCGTTCTTTCACGCAGGTTCTCCAGACAATATATCGGTGATGATTTTAATGTATACAGAAGTCTTCGCTCTATTAATCCATCACCGTATTTATTTTATTTTGATTACGGCAGTTTCAGATTATTCGGTTCTTCTCCGGAAGCACAAATTGTTGTAAAGGATGAAAAAGCTACTATTTATCCGATTGCCGGAACGTTCCGCCGTACAGGTGATGATATAAAGGATTATGATCTTGCCATGCAGTTATTAAATGATCCGAAAGAAAATTCGGAGCATATCATGCTGGTAGACCTGGCGCGTAATGACCTGAGCAGGCATTGTCACGATGTGGAAGTAGAGACTTTAAAAGAAGTGCAGTATTATTCGCACGTCATTCATTTGGTTTCGAAAGTATCCGGTAAAATGGATAATAAGGATGCATTCATGAAAATTGTAGGGGATACATTCCCGGCCGGTACCTTATCCGGTGCACCGAAACATAATGCCATGCAGATCATCGACCGCAATGAGCACGGCAACCGCGGATTCTATGGCGGCGCGATCGGTTTCATTGGCTTTAACGGAGAGTTCAATCATGCCATCATGATCCGTACAATCATGAGTAAAGACAATATCCTGTTTTACCAGGCCGGTGCCGGTGTTGTAGACCTGTCAGATATAAACAGTGAATTGCAGGAAGTGAATAATAAACTTGCTGCGCTTAAAAGGGCCATTGAAATGGCTGAAAATATTTAACAGCTACTATTATGAATAAAGATATAGCCATACTGGTATTAGATAATTACGATTCGTTCACTTATAACCTGGTGCATATTATTAAAGCGTTGGGATATAAAAATCTTGAAGTGCATCGTAACGATAAAATTACGCTTGAAGAAATTGAGCGTTTTGATAAAATATTACTTTCTCCTGGTCCGGGTATTCCTTCAGAAGCAGGTATTCTACTGGATGTGATCCGCCAGTATGCCGGTAAGAAAAGTATTTTCGGTGTATGTCTGGGCCACCAGGCTATCGGCGAAGTATTCGGTGGCACACTTACAAATCTTGATAAAGTATATCATGGTATTGCATCCAAAACAAAAATTCTTGACAAAGGAATATTATTTGAAGGTCTGCCGCATGAGATTACAACCGGCCGTTATCACTCATGGGTAGTCGACAGAAAAGATTTCCCAACTGTGCTGGAGATCACCGCTGAAGATGAACAGGGGAAAATCATGGCATTGAAACATAAAACACTTGACATTGTTGGTGTACAGTTTCACCCGGAATCGATCCTGACCGAGTTTGGCCAGAAGATGGTGCAGAACTGGCTGGAAGCGTAGGCGATGGAAGTGGTTGGCAGTTTACGCAAATAAACGATCTATCACTAAATCAACTTCACTATGCGTAAACGTGCCGAACCACGGCATGTTCATGTCGATCGAAATAACGCCGTGGTTTGGCACGTTTAAGTGCCTGTAGTTTAAGACAAAGAGCGAATGGCTTTTTACTTAAACTACCAACCACTAAAATTGAATTGAGCTCTTCCGAATTTGTAATTCGGAAGCCAGATAAAAAAGGATTTATAATCCTTTTTTTAACCTGATCCCACCTGGCGCCAGTCTTTGACTGGTGTCCATCATTTCGTAGTCTCTGACTACATGTTTATTAATTGGAATGCAGTCAAAGACTGCAAAAATAGTGGACACGAGTCCCGCTTCGCTAAGACTCGCGCCAGGTAAAGTTCAGGAGTTGTGAAAGAGAGACTATAAGGCTGAAAGCCTTTAATAATAAAACCCGGGGTGTAGCCCCGGGAAAAATAGAATACAAATATGAAAGAATTATTACAGCAATTAACCAGTCATTACCGCTTAACAAAAGAAGAAGCGAAAGATGCGATGCTGGCAATTGGAAACGGAACCGTAAATGCAGCACAGGTGGCAGCATTTATTTCGGTATATATGATGCGCAGCATTACAGTGGCAGAACTACAGGGCTTCAGAGAAGCATTATTGGAAATGTGCCTGGATGCTAACTTATCCGAATACCAGCCGATTGATATTGTTGGAACGGGTGGGGATGGTAAAGACACCTTTAACATATCAACCTTATCCTGCTTTGTGGTTGCTGGTGCCGGTATTAAAGTTGCCAAGCATGGTAACTATGCTGTTTCTTCCAGCTGCGGTTCTTCAAATGTAGTTGAATATTTAGGTTATAAATTTACCAATAGCAAAGATGCATTGCGCAAGCAGATTGAAGAATCTAACTTCTGTATGCTGCATGCACCGCTGTTTCATCCGGCCTTGAAAAATGTTGCTCCGGTAAGGAAAGAAATTGGCATGCGTACGATATATAATATGCTTGGTCCGCTGGTGAACCCTGCCATGCCTGAATACCACATGCTGGGAACATTTAACATGGATCTTGCCCGTTTATATGGATACATTCACCAAAGTCTGAACAGTAAATTCGCTGTTGTACATGCGCTGGATGGCTACGATGAAATTTCACTGACCGGTGGGTTCAAAGTAATTTCCAACCAGATGAACCGCGTGCTTGAACCGGATGACATGGGCCTGCACACATACAAGGCGGCTGAATTGTCCGGCGGTAAAACGGTAGAAGATGCAGCTAAGATTTTTATAGAAGTATTGGAAAATAAAGCTACCCGTGCACAGAAAGAAGTGGTGCTGGCAAATGCCGGTCTGGCAATTTCTCTGGCCAATTCCGAAATTTCTTTACTGGATGCAATTGCTACAGCCCGTGAATCCTTAGAAAGCGGCAAAGCATACGAAAGTTTTAAAAAGGCGATTAAGTAAGTTGAAATGAATATTCTTGATAAAATAATCGAACACAAGTGGACTGAAGTGAACAGCAGAAAGGTAACCGTTTCTGTTGAAGAACTTCGCAAATCTCCTTTATATAGCAGACCAACACTTTCATTTAAAAAATATTTAAGCAATCCTGCCTTAAGCGGAGTTATTGCTGAACATAAACGCCAGTCTCCTTCCAAAGGAGTGATCAATGCAAATGTTGACCTGAAGCAGGTGGTTACAGGCTACCAGGCGGCAGGGGCAAGTGCTTGTTCAGTATTGACTGATACAAAATTCTTTGGCGGCACAACGGAAGATTTGCTGCAGGCAAGAGCGTTGCTGCAAATTCCGATTTTGCGCAAGGATTTTATGGTAGATGAATACCAGGTGGAAGAGGCGCGTGCCATGGGTGCAGATGTGATTTTATTAATCTCTGCCTGCCTGAGTCCGCAACGTATTAAAGAACTGTCTGAGTATGCACACAAGCTTAATCTGGAAGTGCTGCTGGAAGTACATAATGCGGAAGAACTGGAAGGAAACCTGATTGATACCGTTGATGTTATCGGTGTGAACAACCGCAATCTGAAAACATTTGAAGTAAGCATCCAGACATCGATTGATGTTGCCAAACATATTCCGGATCGCTACATCAAAGTATCAGAAAGCGGTATTGATGATCCGAAAACAATTGTTGAATTGAAAAAGCATGGATATACGGGTTTCTTAATTGGTGAATCATTTATGAAAACCAATGATCCGGGTGCTGCTTTGAAAAAATTAGTGACAGAGTCGAAGTAACAGACAAAACCTATGAGGTTTTTCTAACGAAAAGAATAGGTCATTCAGATTTTACCAAGGTGATGGTTGCAAAACCTCATAGGTTTGGATAAAACAATTAAAACTATGAAACTGAAAGTTTGTGGCATGAAGTACCCGGAAAATGTGAGCGCGGTGGCAGCACTGCAGCCGGATTACCTGGGCTTTATTTTCTACAAACCTTCAAAAAGATATTGCGGAGAAACATTGACGCCGCAATTTGTAAAAGCATTGCCGTCATCAATTATAAAGACAGGCGTTTTTGTAAACGAATCTTTAGAAGAAGTACTGCGGATCTGTTCAGCATATGATTTTAAAGCAGTGCAGTTGCATGGACATGAGTCTGCTGAATTTTGCAAGGTTTGTAAACAAGAGGGATTGCAGGTGATCAAAGTCTTTCATGTGGGTGAAACGATGGACTGGTCTCAGCTTGATCCTTATAAAAAAGTTGTTGATTATTTTCTGTTTGATACCAAAACACCGGACTACGGCGGCAGCGGAAATCGTTTCAACTGGGAAATATTGAAAGCGTATGACAATGAAATTCCCTTGTTCTTAAGCGGTGGTGTTGATGAAAGTATTCTGGAAGAACTCAATGGATTAAAAAGCGTTAACATATATGCCCTCGACGTGAACAGCCGCTTTGAGCTGGAACCAGGGCGGAAAGATGTTGAACGGATCAGAAAATTTCAATTAGGCTTAAAGCCGAAGGCTTAAGGCCTAAAGCTTTGGCTCTTAAATTAAAATGCTATGAATTTGAAAATACATATACCATTAAAACGATGGCGATTTTAAGAGAATAGTAAAATAAGCGATCGTACAGTAAATTATACAAACACCAGCTTTAAGCATTTAGCTTTAGGCTTTAAGCATAAAATAAAATGAATTACAACGTAGATAAAAAAGGATACTATGGAAATTTCGGGGGGGCATTTATTCCCGAAATGTTGTATCCGAATGTAGAAGAACTTCGGAAAAGTTATCTGAACATCATTAATGATGAATCTTTCCAGGAAGAATACAGAGATTTGTTGCGCAATTATGTCGGCAGACCAACACCTCTATACTTTGCAAAACGTTTGTCAGAAAAGTATAATACGACAATCTATCTGAAGCGCGAAGATTTGTGTCATACAGGTGCGCACAAGATCAACAATACCATCGGCCAGATCCTGGTAGCGAAGCGTATGGGCAAAACCCGAATCATTGCTGAGACCGGCGCGGGCCAGCATGGTGTAGCTACAGCTACTGCATGTGCATTGATGGGCAGGCCGTGTGTAGTACACATGGGCGCTGTTGATATGGAAAGACAGAAACCGAATGTGGAACGGATGCGCATGTTGGGAGCCGAAGTAGTTCCGGCTATGACCGGCAGTAAAACACTAAAGGATGCAACAAACGAAGCTTTGCGTGACTGGATCAATAATCCGGTAGATACATTTTATATCATCGGTTCTGTTGTTGGTCCGCATCCGTATCCGGATATGGTTGCACGCTTGCAGGCAATCATCAGTGAAGAGATCATTGATCAGCTGACAGAAAAAACAGGCAATCCGGATCCTACACATGTGATCGCTTGCGTAGGCGGTGGCAGCAATGCCGCAGGCGCTTTCTATCATTTCCTGGATCAGAAAAATGTTGAACTGATCGCGGTAGAAGCTGCAGGTGAAGGCGTATATTCAGGCTATTCAGCAGCAACAACCTTCTTAGGAAAACCAGGTGTATTGCACGGCAGTAAAACTTTGCTGATGCAGACAGAAGACGGACAAGTAGTAGAGCCACATTCGATTTCAGCCGGTTTGGATTATCCGGGCATCGGACCTATGCATGCACACCTGTTTGAGACAGGCCGTGCAAAATTCTATAGCGTAACAGATAAAGAAGCATTCCTTGCAGCCTTTATGCTTGCCGAGACAGAAGGGATTATTCCTGCGCTTGAATCTGCGCATGCGGTAGCCGTTTTAGAAAATATCAGTTTAAAAAAATCAGACATTGTCGTCGTTAACCTTTCTGGTCGAGGTGATAAAGACCTTCAGACATACATCACCAGAAAAAACGAATACCTAAAATAATTCGATATGGAAACATCAATAAAAGTTTCGAACAGGTTAACAGAATTGTTCAAAAAGAAAAGCAACAATCTGTTGAATATATATTTTACTGCCGGCTATCCGGGATTGAACGATACAGTAACTGTCCTGAAGGCATTGCAGAAAGCGGGTGTTGATATGGTTGAGATTGGCATGCCGTATTCAGACCCCGTTGCCGACGGGCCGGTTATTCAGCAAAGCAGCCTTGATGCCATCAACAATGGCATGACCATTAAAAACCTGCTTGCACAATTAAAGGATATCCGTAAAGAAGTAACTATACCGATTCTGGTGATGGGTTATTTCAATACAGTTATGCAATATGGTGTGGAGCGTTTTATTAAAGAGATCAGTGAGATAGGTATTGATGGTGTGATCCTTCCAGACTTACCACTGGATGAATATACCGAACATTACCAGTCTTTATGTGAATCGCATAATATCTCCAATGTTTTACTAATTACACCAAATACATCAGACGAGCGTCTGCATCTTATTGATGGTATTACGCAAGGCTTTATTTACATGGTTTCTACAAACAGTACTACCGGAAACGATGCTAAAAGCACAGAGCAGAATCACGATGCATATTTTGACAGAATTAAAAATATGGGACTGAAAAGTCCGCGTATGATCGGGTTTAATATCAAAGACAAAAAAACATTTGCAGATGCGTGCAAATACGCGAATGGAGCCATTATTGGCTCTGCATTTGTAAAAATGTTAGCCAACAGTCATTTGCTGGAAGATGATATTATTCAATTTGTAAAAAATATTAAAGGCTAAAAATAGCCCTGGCTGCCTTGCCGGGGCTATTTTTATTTTTTGGATGTTGTATATTCAATATCTTGAAGTTTTTTTAGTGAAAGGAATTAACAAAAGATAAACCTTTTAATTTTTTTTCAGTTAAATACTCAAAAAATAGTATTAATATGAATATAAGAATACTTATTACGTTATTTTTTATCGGTTCATTGACGGCAGCAAATGCAACAGATACAACCTTCATCTATGGTACATGGAAACTGCAATACTACAGAATCTATACTCACGGCAAGGGTATGGATACTACGATGTATACCACGGGGCACATTGAATTCAAGGTAAACCATACCTACGAAACCGAGCGTTTGCAAATGTGTTTCATGGAAGGTAATAATTATTCCTGCCCTGCTTTTACCAGCGGCAATTGGGAGTTCACAAGTGACAAGGTATTGCGGATAACCTATGCTGAACGTGAACTGATCTGTGATGGTCCATGCCCGGATATCATGTCCCGTCATGGCGTATATGTACGCACGTTGAATAAAGATAACATGATCCTCCGGACTGAATATTATAATGGCCCGCGCAAGCACCGGCTGGTGATTGATGCTTATTTGGTCAGAAAGATTGGCGAGTAATATTTATTTTTATAACTTTAGTAATACTACTTTTTAAATGGTATCGCTAAAGCATGATTACAATTGATTTGTACATAACAGAAAAATGCATCCGTGATTCTGAAGGTCCTAACTACAATTTAGACGATGCAAAAGTAGAAGATTGGATCGATACCATTATTTCTACAGTAAGTGCTTACGGAAGCAAGAAAGAATATAAAATTGTTATTCATGTTCCCGAAGCCCTTGTTTATCTTGATCCTAAATCAATTTCTGCCAAGCTTCGTGAATTTTACCAAATCCATACCTTAGAAATAAAAAATGAATTAAGGGTTATGCAGACCCAATCACTCGATGCGCTGAGCAAGGGTGTACCTATTATGATTGCTGCACTCAGCCTCAACTTCACCATTGAGCGCTTAAAAGATCACATCAACTATTTCGAATTTATCCTGAAAGAATCCATGTATATATTTGGATGGGTAAGCATGTGGAAGCCGATTGAACTGCTTCTGTACGATCGATGGCCGCTGAATAGAAAGTTGAAGTCGTATGACAAAATGCTAAAAATTCCAATTTCAATAATCAGTAATTAACCAATCCTTCCTTATGAAAAATTATATCTTAGCCGCAGCTGCCGCAGCTGTTCTGTGTGCCTGTGAAAGCACTCCTAAAGAACCCTCAGATAAAATGATCGATACGTCTGATGTAATCATCAACGATTCCACATCACTTGGTGTTAAAAAACTTGAATTGGTTCCTTTGGAAGATTCGCCCGAATTCAGTGATGCTATTCTTGAATTGAACACGCCTGCCGAAGGTGCCGTGCTTAAATCAAACAACGTTAAATTTTCGTATGAAATTAAAAACTATGAACTTGCAAAACCTACGGTTGAAGGCTCATGTGCGATCAGCTGTGCAAATTCAGACAAAGGTCAGCATATTCATTTGATCTTAAATAATGCGCCTTACCAGGCCAAATACAATTCATCTTTCACGGATACCTTACCAGACGGGCACTATATCGCTCTTTCATTTCTTTCACGCTCTTACCATGAAAGTATCAAACATTTCGGTGCTTCAGATTTAAGACAATTTACGGTAGGAAAAGCAACTCCTGAAAAAGAAGACCTGTCTAAACCGATGCTTTTTTATAGCAGGCCAAAAGGCGAATACAAAGGGAAAGATACAGCCAATGTATTGTTAGACTTTTTCCTTGCAAATACTACACTTGCCGAGGATGGCAATAAAGTTCGTGCAACAATTAATGGTAAAAGTTTCCTGATTACAAACTGGAAAGGCTATGTTATTAAAGGTCTTCCATTGGGTACATCTACCATTAAGCTTGAATTGCTTGATGCTGCCGAAAAACCAATTCCTGGTAAATACAATGTGGTAGAGCGCACCATCACATTGGTGAAAGAATAATCGTGTTTATTCAAGCACTTCTCTTAAAATAGAGATCGAATGTAAATCTCCAAAAGATTCAATTTGATTTTTATAAAAAGCAATAATAATATCCAGCGCTTCCCTGCGATGCAAATTTGTTGAGGCAAAGCTTTCAAAGTACGTGTGCTTCATGCAGTTTTCAATGTACTGTATGATTGCATCCGAGGGTTTATACAAACTGTGTTGCCACACACTTTTCACATCTTCCGGAAAAAAGCCCAGATAAAAAGAATAACGAAGCATAAAGGATACGTGAAAGTTCGGCACGTTTTTTTCCACTTTGTCTAAGGCATGAAAAGAATGAAACAGAAAATCAAACAACTCCTGATTGGCTGTTTCTTCTTTTAATGTTTTAAGCAGAATCTCTGAAATAAAAATGGAGATGCTGGTTTTGTGAATATCAAAGGGAATGGCAAAGTAAGGTTCGGCGCAACGCATTTCGGATATGCGCTGCAATCCGTGATTATTTTTGTGATAAACAACCATATCCAGTAACGTCAATGGTTGAAACAATGCAATTTTATTATTTGATTTTGAACTGCGAACGCTGTTAACAATATAAGATTGCAAGCCAAAAGCTTCCGTATATATTTTAGCAATAATAGATGTATCGCTGTATTTAATATAGTTTAAAACAATCCCTTTTGTTTTGTGAAGCATTACTGAATGATGGCTATTTTACCAACAAATTTTTCTTCGCCTTTATTTGTTGTTGCGAATACCAGGTACATACCTGATTCAGCTTTAACACCTGCGTAGTTGATCAGGTTCCATGTAGCAGTACCGCCATGCGTCGGGGTTTCATAATAGAGCATACCCTGCATATCTGTAATTTTAACGCGCACATTATCCTGCAGGCCTTCAATGGTGATTACTCCGGAAAAGCCAGGTCGTACTGGATTGGGGAAGATTTTCGCCTGACTGAAATCGGTATGATCCGCAGTTGCATCTCCGCGGTAAGAAATAATACCTTTATCTGTTGCAATGAATACTTCACCGGTAACATCATGGATATCGACATCAATAATATTGTTTGAATACAAGGGACTGTTTTCAACGGTAAAATAGTGAATGAATTTGCTGAAATCATCTTCAAACAACCATAAGCCTTCTGTAGTACCCACCCATTTTCTATTCCCCCCATCGGTTTTTATACATGTAACACTTTTGTCGAACAACACACCAAAACCATTGTAAATAGGGGCAGAGAAAGATCCGGTAAATGCTTTGGACGGTTCGTAGAATGCAGAAAGCCCCTGGTCGCTGCCTATCCATACAACACCTTTTTTATCTACTTCAATACAATTGATCTTGTTGCTTGGGAGATTGCCTCCCGCGCTTGAAGTGGTGAAATAACGTTCCTGCCCGGTTTGATCATTAAAAACCATCAAAGCATTGTCGAGCCCGTTATTACCATAACGCATCCATTTATTTCCGGATGAATCAATTTTTAATTGCAGGATTGATCGGTTCTCCTGTCTGTTTGAAAGTGTGTAACTGGTCCAGTTGCCCGATTTATCTTTCGAAAAAACCGCAGGCTGAAATGCAGATACACCGTAGTTGGCCAGCCAGACGGTGCCTTTTTTGTCGGTATCCAGGCCGGTGACGTAGTCGGTTGTCAGCGGGCTATTGGCTTTTGTGTACTTGATAAAGGTATCAGGTTTTTTGTGGCAGATGAGGCCATAACCAAAATGACCTACATACAGTGTGTCATCAAAGGGATTGTACGTAGCATTAATGTTATCAAGGGTATTCGGCGGATAGTTGCTGTTCCATGCGTAATTCATCCATTGGTTTTGACTCTGGAATTCATAAAAACCATGTGCACGATACAGATTAAAAAAAGTATTATCATAGCCGCCACAGTTGGCCAGCATGATGTTGTTGTAATAGTAAAGGTTGAACGTTGAAGTATTCAGCGGCCCGTTCAAACCATATGGTATCAGATCTTGCCCGTTAAACTTATATAAGCCGCGGGTGGAGTCGGCAACCCAGATATTTCCGCTCGGGTCATAGGTTGCATCATGCACATCAGCGATGTCAGCGTTGTTGATTACAGTGCTGAAGCTGGTTGGACTGCTGATAGCATATACTTTCGTGCCGGCAGACAGCAACAGCTTATTTTGAGATGTTGTTAAATTCCAGCAGATCTGATCGCTTGTTAAAGAGATGCCGATATTCTGCCAGGTATTGCCTGTCAGCAGATACACACCATCACCGGAGACTGCGGCGTAGATATTGTTGTTTAACTGGCCTACACAGCGGGAATTCGTTGTAGATATATTTGTATAAGAATGCCAATTGGCAAAATCCATTAAATTAATGCCTGGTTTACCATAAGGCGCACTTAAGATGCCATTTTCTGTAGCCAGAAAAACGGAGTCTTTTGCCTCGTTTAATACACAAGCATAAACTTTATTTTGCATTCCACCGGTACTTAAATTCAACCAGGATTCTACAATCTCATTTCTGGAAATATTGATGATTGTAACGCCAAAATCGCAGGCAAGAAAAGCCAGGTCTTTATACAGGGTAATGTTGTTGATGTTTTTTGTACCTGCCATGGAAGAACGGAATACATCATCAAAATTTTTAATGATGCCGTCCTGAATAATATCAATATTTCCATCCATATAGCCAATGATGCCATAACCGGCAGTTTCGCTGAAGCGGATAACAGAAATATTACTGCTGGTCAGACCATCAATTCTTGATAAAGGGGCAAGATGATTATCTGATAAATCATAGGTAAAACTACTTATCGGAGAGCCTGTATAAATTTTATTTTTAAATAAAGAGATGGTAGTTGTACTGCTGGTTGGCAAATGCGTACGCCAGACTCCCAACGGAATATTGGTGTTTGTTTGACTAAGCAAACTGCTAAAAGAATGAAATAGCAGAATGAAACAAATAAAAAGGCGCATGGTGGTTAAATTTAGACCTTTATAGAAAACGAATTTACAATTAGTTTATGGTATTTAGCTAAATTTATTTTGAATATAGGCATTTTAGAATCAATTTATTCGTGAACTAATCAGGTAGATTTTTTCAAAATTGAATCTTCTAATGTAACTTTGATAAACCTAAAATGATTTCAAAATATGAGCCAGCTTCAATTAGATAAACCGACGATACAATCTTATGGAGTTGCTCTTTCTGAAAAACTGGTAAATGAGTTTTTTTCTTCAAAAGAAGTAATTAAAGGAGAGGAGATTGTTCGTTTTACGGAAATAGAACAATTGAATTTTTTTATACTGATGAATTTATTCGATCGGTGGAAAGAAGAAATCAGCCGGTTAAGAAGTCCGTATTTCAATTATGAAGAGGAAGAAGTTGCTCTTGCTTTAAAATCATTTGTCAATAAGGTTTCCAGGCATATCGCTGTCAGAAAGGAATTTTTCAAACCACTTGTTCAAAAAAGTATTGTTGATACGCTTACCTATTTGCTGAACCCTGCCGAGTTCATTGAGCAGGAGTTTAGTAAAACAGACCGCATTTCTAAAGCAGATCTGACAGACAAGCAAAAATTCTTTAAATTATACAAAGACACCATTCAGCTTTGGCTGGATAAGGTTGGAACATTCCCAGGTGAAACAGTTGCCACAAAAGATCTTGTGAATGCTTATAAATCGGTCGTTTCCAGACAGCATGTGGTGCAGTATTCAGATCCGGTTGTCGATAAATTCAATCAGTTATTAAAGCTTACCTTGCCTGTAGCTGCTTCTCAGCAGCCAACGGTTGAGAATCTTGTTAAAAAGGTTGTACCCGAGCCTGTGAAAGTTGAAGAACAGCCGAAGCCTATACCGGTAAACAGACCGATAGAGGGCAGCAGGCTAAATGAGACATTTACCAAAGAACTTACCTTAAACGAAAAACTAAAACAACAACCTGCACAGGCCGGCAATTCTATTGCGGAACGTTTAAGCAAGAGTAAAATAGAAGATATAAAATCTTCTATTCCGCTTAACCTTAAATTTTTATTTATCAATGTTCTGTTTGATGGTAAAGTAATTGAATACAATGAAGCTTTATCGTTGATTGAGGAGTGTTCAGATTTTGATACGGCAAAAAATTTATTGGTTGAAAAATTCAGTAAAAAGAATAAATGGGATTCCAGTTCAGAGGAGTTAAACGAATTCTTCCAGATTATTCAACGTAAGTTTTATTAAGAATAAAAATAACCATGCAATAAAAAAACCAACGCTTCAACGTTGGTTTTTTTATTTAAAATATGTTTAACTGCAATATACGTGAAGACAGTAACACAAAGATTTTTAATGTCCTGCCAACACTTGTCCTCGGTGTGAATCCAGCTTCAGGAACACAAATAATAATATGGTGAATGACCATAATGAAGAGCCACCATAGCTGAAGAATGGCAGTGGAATACCTATTACAGGAAACAGTCCGATGGTCATGCCGATATTTACCATGAAGTGGAACAGGATGATGCTGGCCACGCTGTAACCATAGATGCGTGAGAAACGATCTTTCTGTCGTTCTGCCAGGAATACCAGGCGCATCATGAAAAGCACATACAAGGTAATAAGAATGGTACTTCCGAACCAGCCGTGCTCTTCACCGATGGTACAGAATATAAAATCCGTACTTTGTTCAGGTACGAAATCAAACTTCGTCTGTGTGCCTTCAAGAAATCCTTTTCCGAAAAGGTCACCCGAGCCAATGGCAATTTTTGATTGGTGTAAGTGATATCCTTTGTCGCGGATATCCAGCTGGGTATCGAATAACACCATGATCCGGTTCCGTTGGTGTTCCTGTAGAATTTCAAAGAAAATCTTATGTACGCCAAATACAAATGCACAGCTCATACCAAAAATAAACAGGAAGACCAGAATCCGGTTGGTCAGCTGTTTGCGGGTCATGCGCAGTCTGTTAATAATAAAATACAAAATGATTATGGAGAATAGGACAGCAAGACCAATGATGATTGGTTTTACGCCAATGGCAAGTGTCAGTACAAATAAAAGTGTAACGAATACACCGATCAATAGTAATGTCCCGGGCAAACCTTCCCGGTACAATACGAGTACGAAGGCTGAGAATACAAGCATACCACCGGTTTCGTTCTGCAGCAATATTAATGCGCAGGGAATTGCCAGCAGCATCAATGCTTTTGCCAGCGTTTCAAGATGGTCGATGTTGGAATGAATGGAGCCCAGCAAACGTGCCAGTGCCAATGCGGTAGTGAACTTCGCAAATTCTGCCGGCTGTATACGTACGAAACCCAGGTCCAGCCACGATTTTGAACCGTTCACTTCCGTACCCATAAAAATAGTGATCAGCAAAACCAGCATGGAAATAACATAGAAGACATATGAGAATGCCGAATAGAATTTATAATCAATGACCAGAATGGCGATAATAATTATAAAGGCACCGCCGATCCACATCAATTGTTTCCCGGAATTGATGGAGAAATCAAAGATGGTAGTAACGGCCTCCGGATCATATACGACCGCATAGATATTCAGCCATCCTAAAAATACAAACAGGACGTAAAAACCAATCGTTATCCAGTCTACGTTATTGGTTAAATTTATTTTGTCGTCTGAACGCATTATGGTTTTGTTTTAACTTTATGAAGTAAATTTTTATCTAAAACCATTTTTTCCAAAGGAGGTCTTGTAATCGTATCCTTGAGATATTTCTCAATCATTAAATGCGCGATCGGAGCTGCAGTCATTGCTCCGAAGCCTGCATTTTCAACATATACAGCGATGGCAATTTTAGGATTGTCTTTAGGGGCGAACGCGATGTATACAGAGTGATCATCTCCGTGCGGATTTTCAGCGGTACCTGTTTTACCACAGATCTCAATGTCTTTTATTTTTAACCATGATGCCGTTCCTGCCAGCACCACCTGTTCCATACCATCAATTACCGGCTGGAAGTGTTTAGGGTCAACAGATGTTACATGTCTGTTCTTATATTCTTCAAGGATGTGTTTGTCTTTACCGATTGATCTGATCAGGTGTGGTGTGATGTACCAGCCTTTGTTGGCAATCAATGCAGCCATATTCGCCATTTGAATAGGTACAACGTTGATTTCACCCTGACCAATACTTAATGAATAAATGGTTGAGAATTTCCAATGCAAATCCCCGTAAACCCGATCGTAATAAGCATTGCTCGGGATGTTGCCGCTCTTTGTATTCGGAAGATCCACCAGCATTTTCTGCCCAAAGCCAAAGGTGAGCATATGGTTACGCCATACATCAAAATTTGCTTCGGTGTCTTTAAATTTATTCGGATTTTTATCCTGGCTGATCATCTTTTTAAACACCATATAAAAATACGGGTTGCAGGACCATTGTATTGCTCCGCGCAAATCCTGCGGGCTCGGGTGTTCGTGGCAGTTTACCAGTGATTTATCACAAGGGAAACGCGAATGATCCGTGATGACACCTTCTTCCAGCGCAATAGCAGCCTGCGCCAGTTTGAAGATTGAACCCGGAGGGTACATGGCCATCAATGGCCGGTTGAATAAAGGTTTGTAAGGATCCTTCTCAAGTGTGACGTAGTTTTCTGAAAATTTTCTTCCGGTCAGGAAGTTGGGATCATAGGATGGCGATGAAATGAAAGAAAGAATTTCACCGGTGCTGGGCTCGATAGCAACGACACTGCCTATTTTATTCTGCAGAAGAAGCTCACCGTACTGCTGCAGTTTGATATCTATGGTTGAGGTCAGATTTTCACCGGGTGCAGAAATTGTATCGTATGCACCACCCCGATAAGAACCTTTCTGAACACCGTGTACATCTTTCATGATGTATTTTACACCACGTCTGCCGCGGAGTTCATTCTCATAAAACAATTCTATACCGCTGATACCAATATAATCACCTTGTTTGTAATAACCATCCTTTTGTTTTTCCAATGCTTTCGGACTGATCTCACCAATGTAGCCAAGTGCATTTGCGGCAGAAGGATAGGAGTATGAACGGATGGTCCGTGCTTGTGTATACAATCCCGGGTAATCATTCATGTAATCCTGCACATGTGCAAAATCTTCGAGTGATAATTGCTTAAATAATGTTTGAGGTTTATTGCGGCTATAGCCCCTGTTTTTGAGGGGATTTTTAATATCCTTCATTTTTGTGATAAACTCTTCCTTGCTTATCCCAAAGCGCTGACAGAATAGTAAAGTATCTGTTAGTTTAAACTCTTTTGTAACAACCGTAATATCGAAAACAGGTGTATTGAAAACGAGCAGATCTCCGTGACGATCATAAATCAAGCCCCTGTAGGGATAATCCACTACTTTTTCAATGGCGTTTATTTCAGCTTCTATCTTGTAGGAAGAATCCAGTACCTGGAGGAAAAATAACCGGATAACGTAAATCAATCCGATGGCAATGATGACTGCATTGATGACAAATTTTCTTTCCTGCATAATACCTAACGCGAATTATGTTTATACAAGAATAAAAACTGGTAAAGCAATACCGTTATCAGAGTCAGGATTGAAGTGGAGAATATTTTAAGTAAAGTTGTTCCGAAACCAACGGAACCCAATGATTCAATAACAAAAACAACAGTCGTATGTATGAATATTAAAATGAATGCATACGCTGAATGCCACTGAATACCCATGTTGTAGATATTTACAGACTCAACCGATTCATAACCGCCTTGCGGGCTAAGTAGTTTTATAACCGATGGGCGGATATACATGATCAATAAAGCCGCCGATGTATGTACGCCGGGTGTATTGAAAAAGATATCAATAGAGAATGTATAGAAGAATGTTATAAACAGCAGCAGCATTCTTGGAATGTAGAATGGAAGCTGGATCAGGAAGCCAACATAAATAAAACAAGCAGCCACATCCCAGAGAGAGGTAGTTCTGAAAACAAGTACCTGGATCAGATAAATAAGTACCGCCTGTATTAATTGTTTTAGTACGTCAATGACATTCATTATTTCAATTCCTTTTTGAATGTAGCTTCAAGACTATCCTTTTCTACTTTTAATATATTATTGATCACGAAAACATAATCCATAGCTGTGTAATCGGTAGCCAGCTTTGCATCGATGTTCCAGTAAGCGCCGCCTTCGTCGTTTACGTTTGTAATCGTTGCGATCAATATCCCCTCAGGGAATAAAGATTCTTTGTAACCGGAGGTAACAATAGAGTCGCCGACTTTTATTTTGTGGTGCCGGCCAACGTTGGTAAATTTAACCGTATGTGGTCCGTCAACTTCCCACTGGATAATACCATCTGCCTTTGTGTTTTTTATGTGTGCCGAAACAGACCATTTTGTATTCAGCACAGAAATAGCAGTTGAATAATGTTCTGAGCAGGCTTTAATTTGTCCGGCAACGCCGTTTGGTGATACGACACCCATGCCCACGGCTAAACCATTCTCAAGCCCTTTATCCAGGGTGAAATAATTGTTGGCATAGATGGTACTGTTATTGATAACGCGGGCAACAGAAAATGTGTACTGATTCTTTTTCAGTACAGATGCGGAAGTATCGTAACTGATTTTATTAACCTGTAAAGCCTGGCGCAACTGATTCTGAAGGCTTGCATTCTCAGCAGCTAGCTGCTCATTTATTTCTTTCAGGTCAAAGTAACCTGTTACAGATTTATCTATTTCTAAAACTTTACCCACTACATTTTTTGATGTGCTGAAATATGCAGCACCCTGGTAGGGATTGTAATTTACAATACATACAAAACAAAAGAGTTCCAGGCATATAAATGCCAGGAACACTCTTAGGTTATATATAAATTGGAGTAAGCGATACATGTTGTATTAGATAAATCAAACCATCAATACAGCACGGTATCTTTTTACATCTTTCACTGCAATACCAGTGCCTTTTACAACGGCACGCAACGGATCCTCAGCAACATGGATAGGAAGCTTTGTTTTCATAGCCAATCTCTTATCAAGACCTCTCAGCAAGGCACCACCACCGGTTAAGTGGATACCATTGTCATAAATATCAGCAGACAATTCCGGCGGAGCAATTTCCAATGCTTTTAAAACAGCTTCCTCAATTTTGGAAACAGATTTGTCAAGTGCAAAAGCAATTTCAGAATAAGACACTTTAATTACTTTCGGAATACCTGTCATCAAATCACGACCGCGGATTT
>NZ_JBQCDF010000003.1:0-2618 GCF_051961495.1 Cytophaga sp.
ATATAACAGCTAACATTAAAATATTATGAAAATTGTAACGAAAATATCAATAGCAGCGGCCATTGCAGTTTTAGTCGCTTTGAGCATGTCCTTTTTATTGAAGCCGGATTATACAAAAAGCTCCGTAGCCTTTAAAATAAAAAATGCGGGTATTGGTGTAGATGGCAGTTTTACCAAATTTGAAACCAGTATAGATTTTAACGAATCGGCCGGCGCGCCTAGTTCCATTAAAGCCACGATCGAAACGGCAACCATCAATACAGGCATCGAAGCGCGTGATAAGCATTTGAAAAAGGAAGAATTTTTTGACGTTGAGAAATATCCGAAAATTTCATTCGAAAGCACACAGATTCTTAAAACTACTTCGGGAAGTTTGATTGCTGAAGGTAAACTGACAATTAAAAATGTGACAAAAGATATAAAAATTCCTTTTACTTATACGGCTGCAACAGGGGTGTTTGAAGGTACTGTTACTTTAAACAGATTGGATTATGGCGTTGGCGGTAAAAGTATGACGATGGCAGATGAGGTGCAGGTCGCGATAAAAATTACCACGACGAAATAATTACGGCTTCGAGATCAGGATCAGACTGTGCTGATTCCCTCTGCAGGTATTGTAAAGCAGAATATTTTCTGGTTGCAGTGTTTCAGGAATTTCTAATAAAGCATTCAGACGGTTTGTGGTGAGCAGTTTCACTGCGATCCACAATGCCACTGCCGTAGCAGTAGAAAATTCACCCGTCAATTGTTTGTAATAGCCTACAGGTGTATTTGCCGGCAAGAGGCCGAGGCATTTTTCATAATATGCATCCAGGCGGTTATCACCATTTTTACCCGAAAGAATCAGATCTATCTTTTCTTTACCACTTACATGTTCCTGAATAAAATCCTGGATAGTTTTCTCAACAGCATTCAACTCAGCTGCATGCAGTGTTTTGATGGCACGGATAGAGGCCTGTGCGTTTTCTTTTGAGTTACTGACAAGAAACATCGCGGCACCCTCGCCGGCCATGCTTCCTGCGGAAGCTGTATGTAAGAGATCTTTGTTTGATACATCTTCTTTTTTATAACAGCCGGCAAGTGTATCAATGGTATAATTGTATTCGGAGATTTCATCTACACCGCCGATCAGGTAAGAACGTTCCGGATTTTCCTGCAGCAGCATCTCTGTATCAATCAATGCATTTTCAAATGCGAGTCCGCGGTGTACATGCGTAATATTATAACCTTTATTTGCGGTCATGATTCCCAATTGTCCGGCAATGGCATTGGTTGTGCTCTGTACAAAGTTTGTTGGAGTCAAACGTCCTTCTTCAAACTCGATTACCTGGTTCAGGAATTTGATACAGTCTTCAAGTCCGCCGTTGGCTGTGCCGATTACAATACCGTCAACCGGTTGCTGTGCAATAATCTGCATACCGGTTGCAATACCCATTTTTACTGCTTTGCCAAGGCGGCGTAAGGTATTGGGAGGGATCATGTCATAATTTGAACCACACGCGTAGAGTTTGTTGTTTATAGACTCTGTAAGCGAAGTTTCTGATGAATCAGAAAAAGCTTTTTGTGCGGAGATGCAGGATGACTGATGAATATAAAACATGCCGGTATTTATATTTCGGAGAAGATGAGAGAACTGCAATTGCCTGCGAAGCCAAATGAATTGGACATGACATGCCTTACCATACTTTTTTGAAAAGTCCGTAAAGGCTCCAATTCCAGCGTATCAATCGGATGAGTGAAATGCAACGAAGGATATAATTCCTGGTGCTGAATGGAAAGAATGCTGTATACTGCTTCAATGGCTCCGGCAGCACCAAGTGTATGCCCTGTATTGGATTTGGAAGATGCAAACGGAGGAACTTTTTCAAAGATTCGTTTCATAGCAATGCCTTCTACCAGGTCATTGTTTTCGGTACCTGTGCCGTGTGCATTGATGAAACTGATATCAGCAGGCTGCAGTTGAGCGTTCTTCAACGCTTCTGTCATAGCTGCGTACGGACCCTCACCTGTATCCGATAACGATGACGCATGATAGGCATCGTTTGCATTGGAATAGCCGGAAAGAATGGCGTATTTTTTTTTCTGTATACAATCTTCTTCACGCTCCAGTATGAGAAAAGCTGCGCCTTCACCAAGATTCAAACCGGAACGGTCCTGGTCAAACGGTTTGCATTGCTGAGAAGAAAGAATATGGAGTGCGTTAAACCCGTTGATGGTGAATTTGGCCAGACTGTCTACACCGCCAACGATGGCACGTTTGGCCTTGCCATGTTTTAAAAGCCTGGCCCCATACATGATGGCATTGGCGGAAGAAGAGCAAGCCGTATTAATGGTGTTGCAAATGCCGCGCATCTTATGCAGTTCCTGTAAATAAATCGTTACTGAGCCGAGATCATAGGAAGAAACATAAGGTGAATTCGCAGAACGCTTATTGGCATCGTTATACAACTCATCGGTCAGGCACATGCCGCCAACAGTATTACCGGTAATAAACGCGGTTGCTTCATCAGAAAGATCTTCCGCAGAAAGATTACTGTCGGCAATGGCCTGTTCAAAGGCATACTGTGCCAGCAGGCTGGTGCGTGTAATACCTGGAAAAGAAACACGCAGCTGATCTT
>NZ_JBQCDF010000004.1:0-26845 GCF_051961495.1 Cytophaga sp.
CATGTAAAATAATACTGTTTAATTACCAATTAAACTCATATTATTACAATTGGTCTATATGCACTTGCATGACCATTTAAGAAAAATTTCCTGACTTAAACCGAAATTTTGAATGTAAAATAACCCGCAGTAAAGAATAGATAAAAAAATAATTCAGGGACAAATTTCATCTATGGGAGTTAAAATTTATTCTTCTTTTGCTGCTGCTTTCAGCAACAAAAAAGAGACTCGCAATAGTTTGTTTTAACACACATACATGAAAGCATGTTCGTCGGTTTCAGGCCGATTACTAACGCCTGCAAAAATAAACAAGTTGATTACTTGTTTCCCGCAAGCAAATAAAGCACTGCCATACGTACAGCAACTCCGTTCTCTACCTGGTCTAAAATAATGGAATGCCCGCTGTCGGCCACGTCGCTGCTGAGCTCTACGCCTCTGTTGATCGGACCCGGGTGCATAATCACGATTTCTTTATTCAGCGAATCAAGTAATTGTTTGTTGATACCGTAATACTGGGAATATTCTCTGAGGGTTGGAAAATATTTGATGGTCTGGCGCTCAAGCTGAATACGCAGCACGTTTGCAACATCACACCAAAGCAATGCTTTGCGCAGATCAAATTCAACCTTCACTCCTAAGTCGCCAATGAATTTAGGAATCAATGTTGACGGTCCGCAAACCATTACTTCCGCACCTTGTTTCTGCAGGGCAAATATATTCGACAATGCTACACGTGAGTGCAGAATGTCACCGAAAATACAAACTTTCCTGCCTGCCACAGAACCTAACTTCTCCTGAATAGAAAAGCTGTCAAGCAGGGCCTGTGTCGGGTGCTCATGCGTACCATCACCGGCATTCACAATGTTGGCGTTGATATGCTTCGCCAGAAAATGCGGTGCGCCAACGCTTGCGTGGCGCATCACAATCATGTCTACTTTCATGGCCAGGATGTTGTTCACTGTATCTAAAAGTGTTTCACCTTTTTTTACAGAACTTGCCGCAGCGGAGAAATTAATGGTATCAGCAGATAATCTTTTTTGCGCCAGTTCAAATGACAATCTTGTACGCGTAGAGTTTTCAAAAAATACATTGGCAATGGTTACATCACGCAAGGAAGGGACCTTCTTGATCGGTCGGTTAATAACCTCTTTAAATTGACCGGCAGTTTCTAAAATAAGCTCAATATCTTTTGGTGTAAGATCTTTTATTCCCAGTAAATGCTTTACAGATAATTGGCTCATTTTATATTTATTTCTTTACTAACCAGATTAATTCTTTTTTATCTTCAACTTCGCTGATGTCAACCACTACTTTTTCCGATTCCAGACAGATTACTTCCCGGCCTACGTAATTCGGCTGAATAGGTACATCACGGCTATACTTGCGGTCAATCACAACAAGCAGTTCCACATCTTTGGGTCTGCCGAAAGCCATCATGGCATCCATTGCGGCTCTTACTGTACGGCCGGTATACAACACATCATCCACCAGGATTACGCGCTTACCTTCAATCAGGAATGGGACTTTTGTCGCATTGGCGCGCAGCGGACCATCATGTCTTCTGAAGTCGTCGCGAAAAAAGGTCGCATCCAGGTAACCCAGATTGATTTTCTTTTTGGTGGCCTTTTCTAATTTTTTATGAATGCGCTGTCCGGTGGCAACGCCTCTTGGCTGGAGCGCCAAAATAACTGTATTGGAAAAATCGTCGTGCGACTCGATCAATTGCTGACAAAGCCGGTCCAGCATGACCTGCAATAAATCGTTGTCGATTATAATGCGTTTGGACATAAGTCTTTGTCTTTAAAATTTTACAAATATAGAATTTTATGGAATAGCGCCGTTGAAAGATTTGTTTTTTTTATTCACCTGCTAACTCCATAATAATATCAAACTCCTCTTTCCGAACAGGTTGCACAGAGAGGCGCATCAATTTGATCAATGCCATGTTTGCAAGGCGCTTATCTTTTTTTACCATCTCCAGCGTTACCGGTTTTTTCAGTTTCTTTACCGGGGCAATGTCTACAACCACCCAGTTTGCATCATCAGTCGTAGGATCCTGGTACGCTTCTTTCACAATCTTAGCAATGCCAACAATCTCTTTCCCTTCATTTGAATGATAAAACAGCAGCAAATCACCCTTCTTCATTTCTCTCAGGTTATTACGCGCCTGGTAATTACGCACACCATCCCAAAAGGTCTTTTTATCAGCAAGAAATTGGTCAAAAGAATATTTGAAAGGTTCGGATTTGATAAGCCAGTAATTCATAGTTTACAAAGTGTAAAGTTTAGAGTGTAAAGTGTACTCTTACACGTATTCTTTCTAGCTTAAAATTAACTAAAAAATGGAAGTTTAATATGCAAAATGAAGAAAACTCAATGCTTTCTTTACACTTTACACTTTACACTCTTATCTGTATCTTTACATATTCCATTAAACGTTTACTTCCTTGACAAACCAAGAAATAGCTGATATTCTATTATTGACAGCTTCGCTCATGGAGCTGCATGATGAGAATTCTTTCAAAGTGCGCTCGATTCAGAATGCAGGATTTCAAATAGAAAAAACAGAGGTTACCTTATCGCTGCTTTCTCTGGCGGAACTGGAAAAACAGGAAGGCATAGGTAAAAGCATTGCAGCCAAGATCGCTGAGTTGAGCCAGACCGGTAAATTAACCGAACTTGAAACGCTTAAGCAAAACACACCGGAAGGCATCATCGAATTGCTGGACATTAAAGGCATTGGTCCAAAGAAGGTAAAAACACTTTGGAAAGAACTTTCCATAACCAACAAGGAAGAACTTTTTGAGTGCTGTAAGAATAATTCTGTTGCTCAGCTGAAAGGCTTCGGCGAAAAAACACAGGAAAATATTATCCAGGTGCTTCAGTTTATCATGAAGCAATCTGACAAACATCTTTATGGCGATACCGAAGCAATTGCTTTTGATCTTGAAAAAAAACTTAAAGCAGACGTAAACGCTCATATCCAGCTTTGCGGCGAGATGCGCCGCATGCTGGAAACCATCAGCGCGATTTCTTTTTTAGTCCCTGCAACAGATACCGGCGCAGTGCTTTCAACGATCCAAAAATTATCCTACCTCACTGAAGAGCCTGCTAAATCAGGCTTATACAGATGGCAGGGATTTGAAAACACAAAAAATATTCCTGTAGAAATCTACATCACCACAACAGAAAAATTCGGCTCGGAATTATTCAAACGTTCATCCGGTGAAAAACATTTACGTTTAAAAACGGTTGCGGGGAAAACCTACCTGCAAACCGCAACAACTACAGCCTTTGCTACTGAAGCTGCGTTATATGAAAGCCTGGGGCTACCGGTTATTCCTGCAGAATTAAGAGAAGGCTACAGAGAAATTCAACTTGCTGAAAACAATTTATTAAGTGAACTGATCACCGATGCAGACATCAAAGGCAGCTTCCACAACCATTCTACTTACAGTGACGGTAAACACACTGTGGAAGAAATGGCCCGGGAATGCATAGCCCTGGGCTATTCGTACTTCGGTATATCAGATCACTCAAAATCTGCCTTCTATGCCAACGGTCTCGATGAAGCCCGTGTTTTAAAGCAACAGGCAGAAGTAGATCAGTTAAACAATACGTTGTCAGGTTTTAAAATCTTCAAAGGAATTGAGTCTGATATTCTCAACGATGGCGCGCTGGATTATGCAGACGATGTGCTAAAAACCTTCGACTTTATTGTTGCTTCCATTCATTCAAACTTAAAAATGAATGAAGAAAAAGCTACACAACGCCTGATCACTGCGATTGAAAATCCTTTTACAACCATGCTGGGCCACCCAACCGGGAGGTTATTATTGAAAAGGGAAGGTTACCCGATTGATCATAAAAAAATCATTGATGCCTGCGCGGCAAACAATGTGATCATTGAGATCAATGCACATCCATGGCGCCTCGATATGGACTGGAGACACATTGGTTATGCGCTTGACAAAGGGTGTATCATCAGCATCAATCCGGATGCACATGAAAAAACCGGCTTGCAGGATATGCATTTCGGAATCTGCGTAGCACGTAAAGCCGGCTTATGCAAAGAACAAACATTCAATGCATGGCCGCTGGAGAAAGTAAGCAGCTGGCTTAAATCCAAAGGTAAATAGGCAGACTCCAGCACATGAAAATTCTGATCCTTCGTTTTTCTTCCATCGGCGATATCGTGTTAACAACACCGGTTATCCGCTGCCTGAAAAAACAATTACCTCAGTCCGAAATACACTTTGCCACGAAGTCGTCTTTCAAAAGTATTTTAGAAAATAATCCTTATGTTGACAAGCTGCATCTGCTTGAGTCTTCAACGGGAAATTTTATAAAACAATTACAATCTGAAAAGTTTGACGTTGTTATTGACCTGCATAACAACCTGCGCACGCGTCGCATCAAATGGTCACTGAATGCAAAAAGCTATACGTTCGACAAACTGAACCTGCGTAAATGGTTTTATGTAAACTGGAAATGGAAGGTAATGCCCGACATACATATTGTTGAGCGTTATCTGGAAACAGTGAAAAAGCTCGGTGTAAAAAACGATCAGCAGGGCCTTGATTATTTCATTCCGGAAAAAGACATTGTTCCGCTCAGTTCTCTACCGCAGGTATTTACTGCCGGTTATATTGCTATCGCAATCGGCGCCCAGCACGCGACGAAGCGATTACCTGAAGCAAAGCTTATTGAACTGATCGGAAAAATATCACAACCGATTATTTTACTGGGCGGAAAAGACGATGTTTCTATGGCTACCCGCCTTCTTTCCTATTTCCCCGACGGGAGGCAGATTGTAAATGCCTGCGGTGTGTATAATTTAAACCAATCAGCCTCTATCGTACAGCAGTGTACTTATCTCTATACCCATGATACCGGGTTGATGCATATAGGCGCGGCCCTTGCTAAAAAAATTGTTGCGATCTGGGGCAACACGACTCCGGAGTTGGGTATGTATCCTTATAAAACCGAGCACGTGAACTGGCAGGTTGCTGATTTATATTGCAGACCATGTTCGAAGATCGGTTATAAAAGCTGCCCTAAAAAACATTTCCGGTGCATGAATGAACAGCAGCTGCCGGTAACAGAAATTGAAAAACGATGGAATTAAAAAGGTCCCGCAAATTGCGGGACCTTTTTAACTAATGTGTGTATGAAAGAAATTAGATTTTTTTCACTTCAACTGCATTAACACCTTTTTTACCTTCAACGATTTCGAATTGAACTTTGTCGTCTTTAGTAATTTGTTCTTTCAGACCTGAAACATGGACGAAAATTTCCTTGTTGCTGGCGCTGTCTAAGATAAAACCAAAACCTTTGGTTTCATTGAAGAATTTAACTGTTCCCGTATTCATAATGGTATTGTAATTAATTGAATACTAAAGTTATGAATAAAAATGAGAATAAAAATTATTTACATATTTTTTTTGAAAATCCCGGATTCAAAACCTGCGAAATCGCATTCGTTACCCATTTTTCATCTAAAAAACAAATATATTTAAAACTCCAAGGACAGCCTTATGAATGACTAACAGCAGTTTTATTCCGGGATTTTTAGAAATATAATTCAAAGAATTGCGTTTTTAGTCATACATAAGAATATGAACAACCAAATTTTTTCAATGCTGCCAAATCGATATTCGCTAAATCATTATACCTTATTTTCTTTATCAATTTTGGCTTTAAGCTTATCAATTTAACTGCTGAGCCAATCTGGTATGATGAGTGTTTCAGCATTTTTTATTCCCAACAACCTTTTTCAAACATATTGGATGTAAGCAAATGGGAACCACCGCCGCCACTCTTTAATCTTATACTTCATTGCTGGATCAAATTGTTTGGTGTTTCTGAATTCGGAGTACGTTTGTTTCCCGCTCTGTTCAGCTCTTTGGCCGGGGTTGTATTATATCTTTTCTTAAAGAAATTTACCACGACCCGTATTGCAGTCACTGCTTCTGTCCTGTATCTGTTTTCAGACATTTCCTTTTACTATGCGCAGGAGGTCCGTTGCTATTCTTTTGTACTCTTTATGAGCATTGTTTCTGCCTGGGTTTTTATTGAACTTGTTTCTAAACCCAATTACAAAATAGCTGCAGGACTGGGGCTTACTTATTATATCCTGATCATGACGCATTACCTGGCTTTTTTTATTCTTTTGTTCCAGGGAATTGTGTTTTTAATTTTCTTCCGGAAACCGCTCTTTAAATATTATTCTATAAGTGTTGGTGT
This sequence comes from Cytophaga sp., assembly GCF_051961495.1. NCBI lineage: Bacteria > Pseudomonadati > Bacteroidota > Cytophagia > Cytophagales > Cytophagaceae > Cytophaga > Cytophaga sp. The sequence goes on from NZ_JBQCDF010000004.1 coordinate 6,247, forward strand.
GTTCCTGCTGCTCATCACCCACTGGATCCCCAGGATGCTTGAAGTTGCGCGAGGCGATGGCAATAATCACTGGCTGAAAAGTCCCGCGCCGGACCAGCTTTTACAGCTTATTTATGATCTGAATAATGGTTCAACCCAACTGACGATACTAGGTTTGTTTGCAGGTATCAGCATACTGGTAATAATGATTAAGAGACTTCCTTTATTTGAAAATAAAGAAACAAAAGTCATTTTTATGTATTCGATCTGCATCAGTATTGTTACCGTACTGCTCAGCTTTTTCATCTCAGCAATGGTGCCGATCTTTCTCGACAGATACCTTTTATTTACCCTGGTTGGCTTTGTGATTTTTTTCTCTGTTTGTATTTCATCCTTACCGGTAAGGGATTCCTATTATTATATACTGTTAGCTGTCATAGGACTATTTGCTTTTCAACAGGTGAAGCTGGATGTGCCCACAAGAAAGATGGATTACAGAAGTGCTGTTTCATTCGTAAAACAACAGCAGGACTCAAGTAGTGCTGTTTTTATTCAGACCGATGATGTCATGCCTCTTTTTGTCTATTATTATGACCGGTCTATGTTTAAAGATTACGACAACATAGATAGCAACCGGATTGCAGAGAAAATATTTGAAGGAAATGATTCCACGAAACTTCAAAAAGAGCTAAACGACTCCTACCCTAAGATCATACATGTAGAAACGTATAGCGATGCCACAGACCCGAATAAGACAGTTGAAGCCTGGTTTTCCCTTCATGGCTATAAAAAAGAAATCGATAAAAATTACATTGGCGTAAAAGTGACCGTTTATAGAAAAGACTCTGATGATCTGATTAAGTAAAATAAATAAAAACTCCGTATCTTCAATTTTCAATATCACCTGATCAACATGGAGCTTTCAATAGTCATACCTGTATTTAACGAAGATTCGAATATATACCTGCTCTATAACCGCACGGTAAAAGCATTGAATACACTTGCTATTGATTATGAGCTGATTTTTGTGAACGATGGCAGTAAGGACAACTCGCTGTCCATCCTGGAGCAATTATCGAAAGAGGACGCAAGAGTTAAATACATCGACTTCAGCAGAAATTTTGGCCACCAGATTGCTGTATCTGCTGGTCTTGAGCATGCTGCAGGCAACCGCATCGCTATTATAGATGCCGACTTGCAGGATCCGCCGGAACTACTGGTGGACATGTACAAAAAAATGGACGACAATTTCCAGGTTGTTTATGCCCGCAGACGTTCCCGTAAAGGTGAAAGCTTTTTGAAAAAACTGACCGCAAAACTTTTTTACAGAATCCTGTCTTCCATTACCAATATTGATATTCCATTGGATACCGGTGATTTCCGGATGATTGACCGGAAAGTGCTTTTGGTTTTAAACCAGATGCCTGAACAGGAGAAGTTTCTGCGCGGACAAATTTCCTGGATCGGCTTTAACCAGACTTCCATTGATTACGATCGTGATGAGCGGAACGGTGGGAAAACCGGGTATACCTATAAAAAGATGTTTCAATTTGCACTCAACGGCATTACTTCTTTTTCAGACTTTCCGTTGCGCTTTGCCTCCATTATGGGATTTACCGTTTCAGGCATTGCATTTTTGATCATGTTGTATACGTTATACAGCAAGTTCATACTTAAAGATGTAATTCAGGGCTGGACCTCGATCATGCTGTCGGTCATGTTTATCGGCGGTATACAATTGATCTGCCTGGGCATTATCGGCGAGTACATTAAACGTATCAGTACCAACATCAAGAAAAGACCATTATATGTGATCAATAAAACGAACATATAATATCTTCTCGCATACAAAAACTACCTGCACTATATAATTCAAAATCACGTGCTATCTAACGTTCGCTTTTCCCTATCTAAACTAACCATATACCTGCTGCTGGCAGCTATGTTATCCATAGCAGGCTATTATCAAAAGTATCGGAAAGGTGTGATCGAATGGGATATCATTTCTTATTATGCCTACCTGCCCGGGCTTATTATTTATAATGATTTAACATTTTCATTTATTGATAAGAATACGCCTGAAGGGGTTGTCATCTGGACAGAAAGAACACCTGAGAATAAACACGTCCTTAAAATGACAAGTGGTTTATCCGTTCTGTATGCACCGTTTTTTCTTATGGCCCACGGCATAGCCAAACTTCAACCACACATGTATACACCCAATGGTTACTCCATGGTATATTCACTTTTTCTCATTCTTTCAGATATCTTTTACACCATTATAGGTTTTATTTATTTACGAAAAATTCTGCTGCTCTATTTTTCAGAAGTAGTATGTGCGTTAACACTTCTTGCTATTTACTTCGGCACAAACATGTATTTCTATTCGCTGTTCGAAGTGATGTCGCATTGCTACCTCTTCTGCCTTGTTACCATGTTTACATTTTATACCATACAGTGGCATGCGAAACCTTCTTACAGATATTCTATCTATCTGGGCCTGCTGCTTGGACTTATAATACTGATCCGGCCTGTAGACATATTAACAGGAGGCCTGTGGTTGTTTTACGGAATTTATTCAGTAAACAGTTTTAAAGAAAAATTTTCTCTTTTATGGCAACATAAATTACTTATTCTGATTATTGGTATACTTGTTTGCAGTGTATTTTCCATACAAATGTTCTATTGGAAATATGCTACAGATAGCTGGCTATACTGGTCGTATAGCGAAGAAGGATTTTTCTGGACACAGCCGCACATACTAAAAGGTTTGTTTGGCTTCCGGAAAGGTTTATACATTTATGCACCTGTTCTTCTTCTGGCAAGTGTCGGCATGTTTCTGACATATAAATATGTAAAAGACTTTTTTGTTCCGATCCTTATTCTGTTTACTTTATTTACTTATGTAATTTTCAGCTGGTGGTGTTGGTGGTATGGAGGCGGTTTATCTATTCGCCCAATGATTGATATCTATTGTATTTTCGCCATTGGTCTTGGAGCATTCATTCAGGCAATTCTAACATTCAAATCAGCTATAGTAAAATATAGTATCCTGGCAATATTTGCATACACAGTATATTATGGTTATTACGTCAACTGGCAATACCGTGAAGGATTGATTCATCATGACAGTATGAATTATACTTCCTGGAAAATAAATTTCATGAAGGATTATCCGCATCCGGGTTATTACGAAAGTTTAACTCCTCCCGACTACGAGAGCGCTGTGCGGTACGGACACGAATAATACATCATTAACCACTCTTAAAATATTTTACATGACTTCTCTTTCTTTCAGCCCCTTGAATAGCAAAGCTGCCTTTTATGCTTTTATATACCTCGTGCTTATTGTATTGATACCGCACGGCGGTCATTTCGGTGACATGCAATGCTGGAAAGACTGGGCGAGCTTCAGTTTTAAAAACGGTCTTGGGGATATTTATTCTTCAGGCACAGACTATCCACCACTGTATCATTATATCCTGACGTTTTTTGCATATCTAAAAGGAAATGAAGATCTCATCAGAAATAATATTTATGAATTGAAATACATTACGCTGCTTTTCGAATTCGCTTCGGTGTTTTTACTTTTTAAATTCATTAACAAAGAACAGCGACCTTTCTTCTTTGTTTTCATCATGCTGAATCCGGGATTTCTGTACAACAACATAATCTGGGGGCAGGTAGATGGCATTGTAGGCTTCTTACTTATGGCTTGTGTACTTTCATTGATCAGCAGAAAAAACACACTTGGTCTGCTCCTTTATGTTCTTGCACTAAACTTTAAAGTTCAATCGATTATTTATTTCCCGCTTGTCCTGTTTATACTTGTCCATAATATTGCAGACTTCAACGGAATAAAACGTATTGCACTTTCTGTTTTAGCTATAGCTGTGCTACAGGTGCTTATTATAATGCCATTTATTCTTACAGGCAGCACCAATAAGCTGATGGATGTGATTGTCAATTCTGTAGATAAGTATCCGCAGGTATCCATGAATGCCTATAATTGGTGGTTCTGGGTTTTTGAAGAGCATCCTATTAGTATTCTTGACAACGGCACCTGGCTGAATGTTACTTATAAAACGTGGGGGTTGCTGATTTTCTTCTTAAGCTCTGTTGCAGCCTTATTGCCATTGTTTTTAACATGCCTTGCAAACATTTTCAGTAACAATAAACTCGCGATAAAAAGAATAGACCTGGTATTTGCCAGTGCTGCATTGGTAACAATTTTATTCTTTTTTTGCAACACACAAATGCACGAACGGTATTCGCACTATGCACTGATTTTCCTTGCGGGCTATTTCGCTGTTACCAATAACTACCTGCCTTTTTTATTGGCATGCTTTGCCTACTTCTTAAATATGGAGGCTGTATTACGCATATTGAATTTTCCGAATTATGATATTTTATTTTTCAATCCGGAATTTATCGCTATACTTTATCTGATCCTGATTTTTGTATTGTATTATATCATTTACAAACGTTCGGAATTATTACTGAACATTAAGCAATTACTGGATTCCCTGTTGCTGAAAAATAAAAAAGCTGTCTAGCTGAAAAACCCAATCGCCAGCAATTATTCCCCGACGATTGGTTCCAATGCCTCAACGGCGAGATCATCAATATACATTTCACTTCCACACATATTCCAGAAGTGTACAATTATTTTATCGTCGCTGTGTTTGACTTCCGGAGTCAGGTAATCTAAATAAACGCGTGTCCAGGTACGGGGTTGAACAGTCACATGAATTAACTCTCTGGTGCTGTATTTATTCGTATTGCCTTTGCTATCCATATAGATAACCAAAGCTGCATTGTTCTTGTTCGTGAAAGCAGAATCAGGTACATACACCCAAACCGATGCTCTTAGCCACATGTATTCTTTAGAAGTAATATCATAATATGCCTTAGAAAAATTGGGTGAAAATAAATGTGCGCTGTCTAATTTCAATGAGCGCGTTCCTGTGTGTGCATTTGAACTGAATAGTAAATTTGAATCCGTTGTGTGTTCATACGATTCCGAAAAAATTTTTTTTCTGGTGAATTGATTTATATCTCCTTCAAACTCTTTCTGAACATACAACCCGCGATCTATCGATAAGCTTTTCTTATCTTCCGCTGTTGCCTCTGTTTTGCCAAAAACTTTCCAGTAATATTTTTTATTCATCCTGTCGCCATCAATAATCCCTTCCGTGTATTGCCATGTCTGAAACATATTCAAAACAATAAAGCATGCCAGCAATACACAGACAACTGTTTTCTTCCATAAAGAGTATTCTTTTACGGCAATAAAGAAATATCCGAATCCGATCGCAAAAAAGGAATACGATTCAACCATTGGGCGTTGCCCGAAACTAGCGGCGTACCACCAGCACTCCCAGCTGGACAATGCATATATAATCAGTATCGTATAAACCAGGAAAGACCAGAATATATTTCTGTTGAATCTGTATATATAATAGAACGAGGCCAATCCAACAATCATGACCGGTGTATAAAGCAGCCATCCTTTTCTATAACTGAATAAAAACTTCAATGTATAAGGATCCAGCAAAGACATGCGCTGGGCATGAAAATTAAATTCCAGCGATCTTGTTGTGTAGATCCAGTATGAAAACTGAATCGCCATACAACCTGCCACACAAGCGATAAAAATAATAACATGGCGTTTATACTGCAGGAAGAATCGCAGCTGCTCTTTCCACATCGCCAGACTCGTAAGATTCCAGAACACCGGGACCACAATCAAGATCAGTTCGGTTGGTCGTACAATGGTATTTATACCCAGCAACAAACCTGCGATCCATACATCCTTCGTTTTTTTGTTCTTAAACCATTTTCCGATATAAATTAAATACAGGCAGTTTGTTAAAAAGAGTAAATTGTGCGGCATGGATAAACTCAAGCCTGTACTCATGTATAAATTGGTACCGAAAAATATAACAATGAGCGAAAGGCTTGCAATGGTATCAGAAAAATAAGTCAGCTGTAATTTCCTTAAAAAGAAAATTGCAGCGAGTTGATACAACAGTGCGCATAGAATCATAGATATCTGATACGGAGGCGACATACCATCCACATCGAAACCACCGATGATAGCGATAACATGTCCCGCCAGAAACGCCGGCAAATAACAAATGCTATAACCGATATTATATATAATTGTGCGCCGGCCGTCTTTGGTTGCCACCTGGTAAAAGGTTGCCGTTGGTTTATATTTTTCATTTAGTTTTTCCGGCCAGTCACCTTGCAGACAAGGATCCTGGTGAATAATAAATGCCGGCAGGTATAAATAATATCCATAAGCATCCCATGCTATGTAACTGATGGATTCATGACGCTGTGCTCTTTCCAGATATACCTTATTGCCAATGATAACAAACAGGGAGAATAAAATACAGATGAAAAATGTTCCTTTAGCCTTCATTGTTCGAAATAATATGCAGCTGATTATATTTAGCTAAACAGGAATAAAACAACTTCATTAAAAAATAAACCTGCAGCTGAAATTTATAAGCTGCAGGTCAGTTGTATGTTTATTTTAAAAGGAATGATTTTAATTTTCCGAAATCGTTTTCAATTACAATCGACTCTTTCTTTTTACTTGCCACTTCCAGCAAACGTGCCGGAATCTCTACATCCTTTTCAATGATATCATTTACTACTTCAATAAATTTTGCAGGGTGAGCCGTAGCCAGGAAAATACCTGTGGCATCTTTGCCGCTCTCCTTGAAATATTCTTTTAAACCTAAGTAACCAACAGCACCATGCGGATCCATCACATAGCCTGTGTTTTTATATACAGACTTCACGGCAGCTGCTGTTTCCGCATCCGTGTAAGCTTTACCTACAACATCTTTGCGTAAAGCATTGATGTCTTTGTCATATAATTCAATCACACGCGGATAGTTGCTCGGATTTCCTACATCCATCGCGTTGCTGATCGTTGCAATAGAAGGCTTTGCCTCAAATACACCTGTGTTGATATACTTCGGCATAATGTCGTTTACGTTGGTAGACGCTACAAACATATCTACCGGCAAGCCCATTTTCTTCGCGATCAAACCGCCGCAGATATTACCAAAATTTCCGCTTGGCACCGAGAACACGACTTTCTTTCCTAATTTCTTTGCCTGTGCATAGGCATAGAAATAATAGAACGACTGCGGAATCAAACGGCTGATGTTGATTGAATTTGCAGAAGACAAATTAATTTTTGAAGTAATGTCTTTATCCAGGAACGCCTGTTTCACCATGCGCTGACAATCGTCAAACGTACCAAGTACTTCAAGTGCTGTAATATTTTTACCAAGTGTGGTAAGCTGCTTTTCCTGAAGGTCACTTACCTTTTTGCTCGGATAAAGAATTGTAACTTTAATGCCTGCCTTATCTAAGAAGCCTTGTGCTACGGCGCTGCCTGTATCGCCTGACGTTGCCACCAGAATCATGATCTCTGATTTTTCTTTTTGCAGGAAATAAGACATCAGTCGTGCCATGAAACGTGCGCCGAAGTCTTTGAATGCCAACGTCGGACCATGAAACAGTTCAAGCACATAAATATTGTCTTCAACTTTTATAACCGGCGCATCAAACGTTAGCACATCATCTACAATGCTGCGGATTTCTTTTTCAGGAACTTCATCACCGATCAACGCTTTGCATACTTCAAAAGCGATATCCTGAAAAGATAGCTTATCAATGTTTTCAAAAAACGATGCGGGTAACGTTGGAATGTTTTCCGGCATGTATAAACCATTATCATCCGGCAGTCCTTTGAATACTGCCTCTTTTAAATTCACTTCCGGAACCTGATGATTTGTACTGTATAGTTTCATTTCTTTTATGCTTAAGGCGCCTAAAGCCGAAGGCTGAAGGCAATTCATTTCTTTTATTAAACAGAGTTTGTTAATTTTTCACTTTTCGGCTTTAGGCGTTTGGCCTTAGGCTTTCAGCTTAAATCACTTTCGGTCCTTGCTGATTCACGGTCGACACATACACATCGCTGCCGATATTGATTGCATCAAAACCTTTCTTCATGGCTTGTCCGATTTTTTGTGCAGCTTCCTGACTTGTACTTAAGGCAAAGATTGACGGACCAGAGCCTGAAATGGAACAACCCAGCGCGCCTGTATCCAAGGCTGCTTTCTTTACATCATCAAAGCCCGGAATCAATACCGAACGTGCCGGTTCAACAATATGATCCTGCATGGAGCGGCCGATCAGGCTTGTATCATTCATTAACAAACCTGCAACCAATCCGCCGACATTACCCCACTGAGCAACTGCCTGACTTAATTGAATCTGTTTAGGAAGAATATTGCGGGCATCCTTTGTCTGCACTTCAACATGCGGATGGATGATTGTTGCATATAAATTGGAAGGCACAGGCAGCTTAACAACATCCAGCGGTTCATAACTTCTTACCAGTACAAAGCCCCCATATAAGCATGGAGCAACGTTGTCGGCATGCGCAGAGCCGCATGCGAGGAATTCACCTTCCATCGCAAACGGAAGCAGATCCTTTACTTCCATTTTATTGCCCAGCAACTGATTGATGGCATACACACCAGCAACAGTAGAAGCTGCGCTTGAACCCAGCCCGCTGCCTAAAGGCATTTTCTTTGTCAGCTCAATTTCTATCCCTTGCTCAATGCCTAATTTTTCCAGGTAACGAATGATCGAAATACTAACGGTATTTTTTTCAGCATCCTTTGGCAGGCGACCTTCATCGCCGGTAATGGAAGTAATACGCACTCCTTTTTTATCTGACAGGCGAAGTACCACTTCATCACCCGGATTATCTACAGCAAAGCCCAGCACGTCAAAGCCGCAGGAAACATTGGCTACAGTAGCAGGAGCAAATACTTTTATACTATCTTTCATTTTTCTTAAGTTCTAGGTTTTAAGTTTTAAGTTTTAAGAATTTCCTTCTCTACACTTTACACTTAAAACTTCACACTACTTTACCCCTTAAGGTAATTACTGATGCGGATGATATCTCCGAACACACCGGCTGCAGTTACTTCTGCACCGGCGCCAGGCCCTTTGATCACCAACGGACGCTCTTTGTATCTTTCCGTTGTATATGCAATCATGTTGTCGCTTCCGGAAAGAGAGAAGAATGGATGTGTGCTATCAACCGCCTGTAAGCTTACTTCAGCTTTGCCATTTTCAAGCTTCGCAATGAAACGCAGCACTTTGTTCGCTTTGTCTGCTTCGTCACGCTTCTTCGAAAATACGCTGTTATTTTTTTCCAGTTCAACGAAGAAGTCTTCTACTGTTTTTGCTTTCAGGCATGGGGCCGGAAGGATATTTTCAACTACTACATCATCAAACTCTAAGTTGAAGCCTGCTTCACGTGACAGGATCAAGATCTTACGGGCAACGTCTTTTCCGTTTAAGTCGTCTCTAGGGTCAGGCTCTGTAAAGCCTTTCTCTTTTGCTTCCTTAACAACATCGCTGAATTTCTTATCGCCTTTGAATGTATTGAAGATATAAGAAAGTGTTCCGGATAAAACGCCTTCAATACGAATGATCTTATCACCGCTATCTTTTAAATCGTTCAGGGTATTGATTACGGGTAAGCCTGCACCAACGTTTGTTTCATACATCAGCTTCACACCACGCTTAAACGCAGTCTCCTGAAGCTTTTTATAATCCTTGAACAAGCCTGAGTTAGCAAGTTTGTTTGGTGTAACAATAGAAATGCTTTCATCCAGAATGTCATGGTAGAATGAAACAACATCTTTGTTTGATGTATTGTCAACAAAAATTGAGTTGCGAAGATTCAGATCAACCATGCGTTTTACAAACTCTTTCAGGTTTGCTTTTTCACCTTCTTCCAGTTTTTCTTTCCAGCCAGTTAATGCTACGCCGTTTTCGTTGATGAGCATTTTCTTGCTATTAGCTAAACCAACAACATTAATCTTGAAACCTTTTTCTTTCTGCAGGTAAGTAGCTTGTTTCTGCAACTGTTTCAACAAGGCGCTGCCGATCAAACCAACACCTACCACAAATACGTTGATTGTTTTCACATCACTCAGGAAGAATGATTCGTGAATAACGTTCAATGCTTTTGTAAGATCTTCTTTACCGATTACCACAGACAAGTTGATCTCGGAAGAACCTTGCGCAATGGCAACTACGTTGATACCGTTCTTGCCTAATGAAGAAAATAATTTTCCGGCAATACCCGGCGTATGGCGCATGTTGTCGCCTACAACCGCAACGATCGCCAGATTATCTTTTTCGTGCAGCTTATCTATTTTACCTGCTTTGATCTCATGTTCGAATTCTTCCTCAACCGCTGCCTTCGCTTTTGCAGATTCTTTTGAATCAATCACAAAACAGATTGAATGTTCTGAAGAAGCCTGCGTGATCAGAATCACGTTGATAGAGTTTCTTGCCAGCGCCCCAAACAGACGGCCCGATACGCCCGGCACACCTACCATACCGCTACCGGTCAGGTTCAAGAGCGAAATATTTTCAATGGATGAAATTCCTTTTACAGAATGATCCGTTGCGCTTGTCTTCGCATTAATCAATGTACCTTCAAATGCGGTGTTGAATGTATTTTTGATCCAGATCGGAATATTCTTTTTAAATGCCGGCTGCAGTGTTGGCGGATAAATAACTTTCGCCCCGAAGTGCGACATTTCCATGGCTTCGATATATGAAACCTGCGGAAGTGTGAATGCACGTTTTACTTTACGCGGATCAGCGGTCATGATTCCGTCAACGTCTGTCCATATTTCAATACCTTCGCTATCAAGCGCAGCACCAAATACAGATGCCGTATAATCAGAACCTCCGCGGCCCAGCGTTGTAGTCTCACCTTTTTCAGTTGAACCGATGAAGCCTGTTGTTACAACACTTGTCTTAATATCCTTGAAATAATCTTTGATTGCCTTGTCGGTTTTTTTGAAATCAACCTTTGCAGATCCGAAACCATTGTCTGTAATCACTACATTGCGTGCATCCAGGAACGTAACATCAACGCCTTCCTGCTTCAGGAATTCTGCAACAAGGTACGAGGAAAGTCTTTCGCCAAAGCTTAACACCAGGTCGTTTGAACGTGGAGATAATTCTTTTAGCAAATAAACGCCCTGCAACAAATCCTGTAGTTCGTTCAATACCAGTTTCAGCTGTGCAATAACTTTACCCTGATTCTTTACATCAATCAAGGTCTTTGCGGTATTTACGTGTTTTTGTTCAATCGTTTTTAAAATCTGCTGGTATGAAATATCCGTAGCAGATGCTTTCTGACCTACTTCAACCAGTAAATTTGTAATTCCTGACATAGCAGAAAAAACAACTACAAATTTTTCCTTCTTCTTATAGGAAGAAAGAATTTCTGCAACTTTGCGAATACTCTCTACAGAACCAACAGAGGTACCACCGAACTTTAACACTTTCATAGTATTGGTATTATCTTAATAAAAATACCTGCAAAAATAGTGTTTTTTAGTGTTTATCGGGAAGAAAAAGGTACTTAATTCATGATAAATTCATAAAAAGCACCGGAAGCTCCGTGTAATTCCCAACTACCTGATTCATACCATAAAAAACGCCTTCCGGTTGGGAAGGCGTTTTATTATTTCTCTTATGGAATATTAAAATCAAATGCTCTTAGAAAAATTCTTTCATGCGCTCAAAGAATGACTTATCGTTCTTGCCCGGATTCGGTTTGAAATTGTCTGATTCCTTGATTGATGCCAGTAATTCTTTTTCTTCTTTCGACAACGTTTGCGGAGTCCATACATTTACATAAATCAGCTGATCCCCTTTCTGGTAGCTGTTTACATCTTTTAACCCTTTTGAACGCAGACGTAGAATTTTTCCGCTTTGTGTACCCGGATCAATTTTAATTTTCACTTTTCCGTCTACGGTAGGCACTTCAACACTGGTACCAAATACAGCATCGAAGAAAGTAACATATAGTTCGTAAATGATATTTAAACCATCACGCTTTAAATGTTCATCTTCAATTTCTTCAATCAGGATCAGCAAATCACCGGCAACACCGCCTCTTGGAGGCATGTTTCCTTTACCGCTCATCGACAGCTGCATACCATCAACAACACCCGCAGGTATTTTTATTGTAATAGTTTCTTCTTTCTCAACAGTACCCTGACCATGGCAATGTGTACATTTATCTTTTACAGTAGTGCCTTCGCCATTACAGGTAGAGCAGGTTGTAGCCGACATCATCTGTCCAAGCATGGTATTTACAACCTTCTTTACCTGACCGGTACCATTGCAGGTAGTACATTTTTGCACCGCACCATTCTTCGCGCCTGTACCACTGCATTCCTCGCAGGCTACCTGACGCTTCACTTTTATTTTCTTCTCACAACCATTCGCAATTTCTTCTAAATTTAATTTCAACTTAATACGAAGGTTTGAACCTTTCCGAACGCCCCGGCCTCTGCTGCTGCCGCCACCGAAGAAGCTTTCGAATGGCGAGCCGCCGCCGAACACGTCGCCGAATTGGGAGAATATGTCATCCATATTCATACCGCCCCCGCCGTAACCACCGCCCGCTGCCTGATGCCCATACTGGTCATAACGCTGGCGTTTTTCCGGTGTGCTCAGCACTTCGTATGCTTCTGCCGCTTCTTTGAATTTTTCTTCTGCCGAAGGGTTGTCCGGGTTTTTATCCGGATGGTATTTGATCGCCAACTTGCGATATGCTTTTTTAATCTCGTCTGCAGAAGCAGATTTGGACACTTCCAGTACTTCGTAATAATCTCTCTTTGCCATTTCTTAAGCTCCAATAACAACTTTCGCGTATCTGATTACTTTATCGCCTAAATAGTAGCCTTTCTCAACTTCGTCTACAACTTTGCCTTTCAGATCTTCTGTCGGCGCAGGAATCTGTGTAATGGCTTCATGCAATTCACTGTTAAATACTTCTCCCTGTGCATTCATAGCTGTAAGGCCTTTTTGCTGCAATGTTTTGTTGAATTTGTTATGGATCAACTCCACGCCTTCACGCAATGCTTTTGTTTCTTCTGTTACAGGAATATTCTTTAATGCACGATCAAAATCGTCAATGACCGGAATCAGGCTGATCATCAGATCCTCTGTCGCAGTCTTTAACAAGTCAATGCGTTCCTTGCTGGTACGTCTTTTATAATTGTCAAATTCGGCATACAATCTGACATATTTATCTTTCCAATCCGCTGCTTCAGCAAGAGCTTTTTCTACCTCGGACAATTCAGCTGCAGGTGCAGCAGCTTCAGTAACTACCTCTTTTTCAGCAGAATTTTCATTCTGTTGTGCGTTTGCTTCGTCTTTTACTTCGTTCGTCATAATAATTAGTGATTTTGACAATAGGGGATTGTCAATAATATTGCCAAGCTGGTTTTGGTGTCATATTGTCAGCAAAACCAACTCCGAATTCTATTTATTTAATAAAATCGTCTTTTTGCTTCGTCATCGTGGTCCACAATAAGTCTTTCAACTCGGTAAGACCCTGATTCAGGTAAGAAGAGATGAATATGGACGGGACACCTTTAGGCAACTCCTTTTTGATTTCTGCCTTCAATTCGTCATCCAGCATATCAGATTTAGAGATTGCCAGGATCCGGTCTTTATGCAATAATTCTGGGTTGTATTTTTGAAGTTCATTCAACAGGATTTCGTATTCTGCCCGGATATCTTTTGAATCAGCAGCCACTAAAAACAGCAGTATTGAATTTCGTTCAATGTGGCGCAGAAAGCGGATTCCAAGTCCTTTACCTTCTGCAGCACCTTCAATGATGCCGGGAATATCGGCCATGATGAAGGATCTGTAATCTCTGTATTTTACAACTCCCAGGTTGGGTACGAGTGTAGTAAATGCATAGTCTGCAATTTCGGGTTTTGCTGCAGACACTTTTGACAGCAATGTTGATTTCCCCGCATTCGGGAAGCCTACCAAACCAACATCGGCAAGCACTTTCAACTCAAGGATGATCCATGCCTCAATGCCTGGTTCGCCGGGTTGTGCATAGTGCGGTGCCTGGTTGGTAGATGTTTTAAACTGCTCGTTCCCTAAACCGCCGCGGCCGCCGGGTACAAGAATAATCTCCTGTCCGTCTTCTGTAATTTCAGCTATCACTTCACCAGTTTCGGGGTCACGTGCAATCGTGCCCAAAGGGACTTCCATGATCTGATCCTTGCCTTGTCCGCCTGAAGCTCTGTTTGTACCGCCGCGCTCACCGTCTTCAGCAATCACGTGCTTGGTATATTTCAGGTGCAGCAATGTCCATAGCTGAACATTCCCTCTTAATATAATGTGTCCGCCGCGCCCGCCGTTTCCGCCATCCGGACCACCCAGCGGTGTATGTTTTTCCTTGCGGAAATGCACAGAGCCAGCCCCTCCTTTACCGGAACGGCAGCATACTTTTACATAATCAATAAAGTTGGAAGAAGCCACTTTGTTTTGCTTAAGCTTAAAGCGAAAAGCCTAAGGCTTAACGCGTGAATTATAATGTTTCGGTCTGTGTGTCGCAGACCGAGGATAAATAATGACCGGTCTGAATACCATGGCCTGTCCGCCGCGGCGGACAGGCCATTCAACTACTATTCCCGTCTGTGTGCCACAGACCGGGGATTGATAAATTTATTTTGCTGAATCGATCGCTTTGCAGATGGATGCGAATATCGTTTCTATTTCACCGATACCCTGCACTTTTACTGCTTTGCCTTGAGCTTCATAATAGGGAAGCACGTGAATCGTTTTGTTGAAATATTCATCAATACGTTTCAATACTTTTTCAGCATCATCATCTGCACGGCCTGAAGTCTGTCTGCGGATCTCAATGCGCTTTTTCAGTTCTTCTTCATTTACATCCAGCGCAATTACCGAATGAATTTTTGTATTCAATGTTGCCAGCATATTGTCCAGCACTTCTGCCTGGTGAACCGTTCTCGGGAAACCATCAAAGATAAAGCCCGTAGCACCTGCGTTCGCTTCGATAGCCGCTTTCAGAATACCTACCGTAACTTCGTCCGGCACTAATAAACCGTTATCAATGTATTCTTTAACTTTTACACCAAGTTCTGTTTTGCGGGAAATGTGGTCACGAAAAATATCTCCTGTAGATAAGTGCGCTAATTTATATTTAGCAATCAGTTTTTCACTTTGAGTTCCTTTACCTGCACCAGGAGGGCCAAATAAGACAATATTTAACATACGGGGTATCTTAATTTATTTTTGAAGGTACAAAAATACGCTTTTTCGGTGAAAGGGTAAGCATACTATGCAAAAAGCTTAATGCCAAAGGCTAAAAGCTTAAAGCTTTAAAATCCAATAGTTGAATTTAAGGCTTTAAGTCTTCCGCATTAAGCATTCTGTACTATAGTTTCTCCATCAAATACTTGTATAGTGCCAGCATCGATTCAATATCCTGTTTGTGCACACATTCATCCGGTGTATGAGCATCTTTTTCGGGTGCGCCGATAAAACACCAGTCCCACGGATAGGCAGAAAGCTGCAGCTCACGGCCATCACTGGCGCCTGCACCTTCAACCTCCAGCTGAAACGGAATGCCGGATTGTCTGGTCAGTTCAATGATTTTATTTACATATTTTTTCCGCGGGATCATTCTGTCGCGCATGGATATGGCAACACCCTTGCCAGCTTCAACACCTGCTGTAACCCAGGTTATATCACATATAAGGGATTGTTTTACGTGGAAGGTTTCGTAGATCCAGCGGGCAAGATAAGCCACAGACCCGCCGCCATGCTCTTCCCAGCAGGTGAATGCAATGATTCCGTTTTCAAGTGTTTCGGCCAGCTTCAATGCTGTCCATACACCTAATCTGTCGTCGAGATAAGGTGTTAAAATAAAATCACCTTCTTCCCTGAAGTTGGGTTTAAACGTTAATTCTGTTCCCCGGTCAATAATGCGGCCGGCATCCAGTATCCATTCCTCTTCTTCAATTTTCAAGACACCATCAACATCACCGTTGGAATCCTTGCCCACCAGACGATAGCCGTCTTTTGCATACGGTGAACCGATCGGGTGTAAATGATTGTTATATGCCACTGTAAAGCCAATAGAATCCATGTGCGCAAAAACTGCGGTTCTTGGATTTCCGAAAGCAAGTACAATGCAATCCTGCAAATCGTCGGATGTATATACTGTTGGCTGGTGTGACCACGAAGCAGCATTCTTGCGTATATAGTCTAACAGAAAATCTTTTAAAGGTTCTTCATTGCCTGAAGGTGCTTGTATAGAACAAAGTTCTTTTAACAGGTGCATATCAAAATCTGAATTAAAGTGATTCGAATTGATGAAACTTACAATTGTTTTTGTTAAAATTATGCATTCATTTTGAATATTAAAGTAACGATGAAAAAAGCTCTGGTCGCATTCCTGTTTTCTATTATTCATTTTTCCGGTTTCAGCCAGGCAGACACTACCATGTTGTTGTCAGATGCCACTGTACAGATCGAAGCCACAAATGCTATCAACAATCTTTACAATTTCAAATTTGATGAGGCAGAAGCATACTTCCTTCGCATTACGGCACAATACCCGGAACATCCGCTACCATCATTCCTTATGGCATTGAGCAATTGGTGGAAGATGATGCCTTATATAGATAATGAAGATTATACAAACAACTATGAAAAAGAATTTCTTCAATACATAGATATTTCTATAGAAAAAGGTGAAAAGATTTTTAAGAAGGATGATAACAATATTGAAGCTGCCTTTTTCCTATGTGCTGCACATGGATTTAAAGGGCGTTACTATTCTGAAAATAAAAGTTATGTAAAAGCTGCTTTTGAAGGAAAAAGCGCGCTGCATTATTTAACCTTCACCCGTGGCAAGGGTGTCTTAAGCCCGGAGTTTTTATTTGGTGAGTCCATCTTCAATTATTATTCTGAATGGATCAAAGGAGAATATCCTTTGCTGAAACCCCTTGTTGCTTTATTTCCCAAAGGCAATAAAGCACTCGGATTATCTCAGCTGAAAGAATGCGCGACCAATGCATTCTATACACGAACAGAAGCTCAGTATTTCCTGCTGCGGATCTATACAAATGAAGAGAACAATCCCAGAGCAGCGTTCCCATATGCAAAGTATTTAGCAGAAAGCTTCCCCGACAATCCATACTTCCAGCGCGTATATGCACGCCTTACCTGGGAACTGGGTCAATACGACGTATGTGAGAAAGTATGTTATGATATTAATTATAAAGTAAATATCGGCATGCCGGGCTATGAAGAAAACACCGGCAGACAAGCGAGCTATTTCCTGGGAAGATTGCTGTATGAAAAAGGCGATCTGGAAAAATCGAAATTCTACTTATCAAAAACGGCTGCGTTTGCCGAGTCAGGCAACATGACCAAAATGGGTTATTCCCTATCGGCATATTATTATCTGGGACTGATTGAAAAAAGAGCGGGCAATACCGGCGACGCTGAAAAATATTTATTGAAAGTAATTGAACACGGCGAAGACAAAGACGATAACGGAGCGATCTATAATTACTCCTATGCTTCTTATCAACTTGGTGATCTCTATGAAAACCAGAAAAAATATAAAGAAGCTAATCAATCATACAAAGACGCCATGAAGCGGGTTGAAAAACTGGATCCGGCACTTTACTCCAATACAATTGCTGAAGTAACAAAGAATTCCCAGGCAGGGATTGATCGTATAAAAAAAATTAAGAAATAGGCATTACCTTAGAATCCTTATAAGTAGAAAGGATAATCATGGATTGCATATTTCCGATTTCTTCTATGTCAACAAGTTTATCCAGAATTAACTTCTGATACGAATTAATATCCTTTGCGAGGATTTTTAACAGAAAATCGCCGGAGCCGGTAATATGGTGACATTCCACCACCTCTGGTATGGCATTCATCTGATTTACAAAAGACATGATCTGATGTTTTTTATGCCCTGACAAGGACACGGATACGAAAACCGCGGTTCCAATACCCAGCAATTCACGTTCAACTTCCGCATGGTAGCTTTTGATAACTCCCATATTTTCGAGCTTACGAACACGTTCCAGGGTTGGTGCTGGTGACAATCCAATCTCAGTAGCTAACTGAGAATTGGTGATTTTCGCATTCGCTTGAAGAATCTCAAGGATTTTTTTATCGATGGAATCCAATTTAATACTCATTATTGACAGGTTTATTGCCCAAGATACAATTTATTCATTAATTTCAAGAATATTAAATATAGCAAACTTTTAAAATGGGCTACCAGAAAATTTCGGCTTACGAGCTCTCAATCAGCAAAAACCTGATTGCGTCGTACGAATATTTTTTATTACCTGTTTACATTTTCCTGTTTTTAGTAGCAACCCGTATCATTGTTGAACTTTTTTACAAAGACCAGACCATACGGAAATATATCTATACAGGGCTCTCATTAAAAATCATAGGTGGTATTTTTGTTACCCTCGTTTTTAATTTTTTCTACAAAGGCGGTGATATCGGCACTTATTACAACGAGGGCAGAATTCTGGCGAATCTGATTTTAGAGAAACCAGCATACATTTTCCGGATATTCTTTTACAGTCCTTCCGGCAACGACACTGAACTGAAGAATCTTTTTCTGGGCATGCATTACATCAATGCTACCGACACACTCATCATCCTTAAGATTACAGCATTTATAAATCTTTTTACCTTTAATTCTTATCTGATAACAACATTCTTCTTTAGTTATATCTCTTTCTGGTGCATATGGAAATTTGTTACCTTACTATTTGAAATTTATCCGAATCATAAAAAATATGTTGTGTGGGCATTTTTTTTCACTCCCAGCCTCATTGTTTGGGGCAGCGGTATATTGAAAGAC
The DNA here is from genome assembly GCF_051961495.1 of Cytophaga sp. Lineage (NCBI taxonomy): Bacteria > Pseudomonadati > Bacteroidota > Cytophagia > Cytophagales > Cytophagaceae > Cytophaga > Cytophaga sp. The sequence goes on from NZ_JBQCDF010000004.1 coordinate 25,050, forward strand.
ACAATTTGTTTTTCATCCCTTTGCATCATTCATTATTATTTATACAGAATTTTTATCAAGAAGAATTTCCATTTCATGTATTTGTTTTATATTCTTTTCACAGGCTACATCATACTTACCATTAAGCTATATATATTACTGGCATACGCGCCATGCTTTTCATTCATGGTTACCCAAAATTATAAAGCAGGCATACAAAATAATTTATTAAGAGCCATGGTTGCACCATTTGTAATTGTTTTAGCTCTGGTGGTGAGTTATGTATTGGTTACTCAGCTGGGCGCACAAAAAGAACGTTTCTCCAACGAAAAGATTCTGCAGACAGCAAAAATACAGCGTGAATATATTCATGCGATTTCTTTAAACTCCAGCGGCTCTACCTATGACCTGGGAGAAATGGATGGCAGTATATTAAGCTATATCACAAAGATTCCAACGGCCATCAATGCAAGTTTATTCAGACCTTATTTATGGGAAGCAAGAAATCCCATCATGCTTTTGTCTGCCCTTGAGTCAAGCCTGCTTCTGTATTTAACACTCCGGCTACTCTATAAAAGAAAATTCAAAAACACACTGGCACTTTTAGCAACAGATTCAAACCTGCAATTCTTTTTAATATTTGGTTTGATGTTTTCTTTTTTTGTAGGAGTAACTACCTATAACTTCGGCAGTCTGGTTCGCTATAAAATACAAGGCTATCCGTTTTATATTGCAGCGATCCTGTTGCTGTATTATTTACAGGAAGAAGAAAATAAAAAATTCAAACGTAAAAAAATGTACATACCTGCAGCTGTTACTGAATAACCTTTTCAATAATCGTCAAATACTGATCTTTATTGGCATTTATTGAATAATGCTCCACTATATTTTTTCTACCGTTCGTTCCCAATGTTTTCCTCAAGTCTGCCCGCTCAAAAAGATCTGATAATGCCTGAAGCCATTCTTCTTCTGTTGTAACCAGCAAGCCTGATTTTCCATTTTCTATGATTCGGAGATTTGCACCAAGAGCCGTAGCTACCGTTGGAATTCCCAATGCCATATACTGCAATGCTTTTAATCCGCTCTTGCCATATACCCATTGTTCGTTTAGCGGCAAGGGATAGACGCCAATATCTATACGCTGCAAAGTTGCCACTTCTATCTTCTCATCAAACGGAACAACTTCTATATTCAGGCCTTCAATCACACATTCCTGCACACCAAATATTAAAATCCTGAATGTATATTTTTCTTTCAGCTTAAGCAGAATATCTTTTAATAAAGCAAAATATTTTAATGTACTGTGACTGCCGGACCAACCAATAACGAGTTCGTTTTTATTGTCATAGCTATTAACAGGAATGTATGTATCTGTATTGATCGTCGATGAAATATCTGTCACCTGATCATTATGTTCAAGTGCAAATTCTTTTAAATATGGTGTACATACAATCACCTGCCTTGCATACTTCATTAAAAAAGTATACTTCTCCGGCCGCTTCAGCAAAGAGACCATGCTATTCACCTTTGACGTGTTGCCAAGAAAAACCAGGTCGTCGATATCATAAATAACATTAGGATTGAGCCATAGATAAAGCCTTTCAAGAACCGGATATCCAAATGGCGTAACATTAAGAAATATATATATGCCATCATAAAATGGCAAAAAAGGTAACAGAATAAGTCGCCTTATATATCCGTAAACCGTCCAGAAAATTTTTTCAAACACATTGCCTTTTTTGTAAACAATATTCCAGAAACGGTCAGACATAAATGGCTTCACATCGATCTCTATTCCATTGCTTCTCAAATACGAA
>NZ_JBQCDF010000005.1:0-65386 GCF_051961495.1 Cytophaga sp.
GCCTGGACGACAACTCCATGGACGCTTCCATCAAACAGTGCATTGGCTGTAGGAGAGAACATTGACTATGTATTGGTTGAAACATTCAATCCATATACACAATTACCTGTGCGTGTAATTTTAGCGAAAGCGCTTGTTGGAAAATATTTTTCTGACAAAGCAAAGGACATCGCGCTTGAAGATTATAAAGCAGGTGATAAAGTTATTCCGTTTAAAATTCAAACCGAATTCAAAGGCAAAGACTTAGTCGGCATTGAGTACGAACAGCTGATGCCATACCTGCAACCGGACGCGCCTGCATTCCGCGTAATCGCAGGTGATTTCGTAAGTACAGAAGACGGTACAGGTATCGTACACATTGCGCCAACGTTTGGCGCAGATGATGCGCGCGTTGCAAAGGTTGCCGGTATTCCATCCATCGTTACCAAAGACGATCGGGGCAATGAATATCCGCTGGTTGATAAACGCGGCCGTTTCACCAGCGAGGTTACAGACTACGCAGGTGAATATGTGAAAGAAGCTTATTTAACCGACGAAGAAAAAGAAGCAGAGCGTGCCAAGCAAGGCCGTGATAAATACTTGAGTGTAGACGAACGCATTTCCATTAAGCTGAAAGAAGCAAACCGCGCATTTAAAGTAGAGAAATACGAGCACACGTATCCGCATTGCTGGAGAACAGATAAGCCGGTATTATATTATCCGCTGGATTCCTGGTTCATCAAAACAACAGCAAAGAAAGACCGTTTGGTTGAACTGAATAAAACCATCAACTGGAAACCGGAATCTACCGGTACCGGCCGTTTCGGAAACTGGCTGGAGAACCTGGTTGACTGGAATCTCTCACGCTCACGCTACTGGGGAACACCGCTTCCGATCTGGCGTACAGAAGATGGCTCGGAAGAAAAATGTATTGGCTCGATAGAAGAGTTGAAAGCGGAGATTGTAAAAGCACAGAAAGCGGGTATCGAAACAGCAACAGATATCAAAGATCTTCACAGACCATATGTAGACAATATTGTTCTGGTAAGCGATTCGGGAAAGCCTATGAAACGTGAGCTGGACCTGATTGACGTATGGTTCGATTCAGGTGCGATGCCTTACGCGCAATGGCACTATCCATTCGAAAACAAAGAAATATTCAACAACAACTATCCGGCAGACTTCATTGCTGAAGGTGTGGATCAGACACGTGGCTGGTTCTTTACCCTGCACGCAATCTCCGGTATGTTGTATGATAAAGTTGCATTTAAAAATGTAATTGCAAACGGCCTGGTACTGGATAAGAACGGAAACAAAATGTCCAAACGTGTAGGCAACGTAGTGAACCCGTTTGAAACCATTGATAAATATGGTCCGGATGCAACACGCTGGTATATGATTACCAATGCACCGCCATGGGATAACCTGAAATTCAACCTGGATGGTATTACAGAAGTGCAGCGCCGTTTTTTCGGTACACTTCAGAATAACTATTCATTCTTTGCTTTGTATGCAAACCTTGACAACTTCACGTACGCGGAAACAGATATCGATTTGCGGAACCGCACGGAGAGCGATCGCTGGATCTTGTCAAAGCTGCAGTCGCTGGTGAAAGAAGTAGAGACTTCGTATGCGGAATACGAACCGACAAGAGCAGGCCGTGCGATACAGGATTTTGTGGTAGATGATTTAAGTAACTGGTATGTACGTCTGAACAGAAAACGTTTCTGGAAAGGCGAATACAATGCAGATAAAACAGCTGCTTACCAGACGCTATATACTTGTTTGGAAACGGTTGCGAAATTAGGCGCGCCGATTGCTCCGTTCTACATGGATAAATTGTTCCGTGACCTGAACGAAGTAAGCAAGAAGAACAGCGTAGAATCTGTGCACCTGGCAGACTTCCCTAAAGTGATAGATGCTTACCTGGATGTTGAGCTGGAAGAGCGTATGAACCTTGCTCAGCGCGTTTCTTCATTGGTGCACTCAATCCGTAAAGCGCAGACCATTAAAGTGCGTCAGCCTTTATCACGCATCCTGATCCCGATTCTTCAGCCGAAGATGAAAACACAGATCCAGGCTGTAGAAGACCTGATCAAAAATGAAGTAAACATCAAAGCCGTTGAATACATTGAAGACACTTCAGGCGTGGTTGTTAAAACGATCAAACCAAACTTCAAGAAATTAGGAAAAGAATACGGTGCGAAGCTGAAAGAGATCGGTAATGCGATTGCAGAACTGCAGGCCGCCGACATCGCAGCGATTGAGCGTGGTACATACAACCTGAAACTTGCTGACGGCACCCTTATCCCGATTACTGCTGAAGATGTAGAGATCCGTTCTCAGGATATCCCGGGCTGGTCGGTAGCTTCTGAAAGCGGTATTACAGTAGCGCTTGATATTACACTGACAGATGAATTGCGCAAGGAAGGTATCGCGCGTGATGTGGTAAACCGTGTACAGAACCTGCGCAAGGACATGGGACTTGAAGTACAGGATAAAATTCGCATTACGATTCAGAAGGTGGATGAACTTATCAATAATGCGCTAAGCTCAAACCAGGAATACATCTGCACAGAAACGCAAGCCTTCTCCTTAGAGTTAGTTGAAAAACTTGCTGATGGCAAGGAAGTAGAAATGGATGAGCAAACGCTTATCATGAAAATAGAAAAATAAAATCAGTATAAAGTGTAGAGTGTAAAGTGTAAGAGCTTACACTTTACACTACACTTTTACACGAATAATATGCGCTATACCAAATACTTTTTGCTGACGATAGGAGTTATCCTTTTTGATCAGATCATTAAACTATGGGTGTTCAATACATTTCCATTTGAAGGCTACGAACATCCGTATCTCCGCCTGGGCAACTGGTTCAAGCTTCATTATATTACCAATGAAGGGATGGCATTTGGTATCAAGCTTGCCGGGGATTACGGCAAATTGGTATTAAGCCTGTTCCGCTTGCTGGCAATGGTTGGTATCAGCTATTACCTTTATGTAATGGCAAAGAAAAATATGCATCCTGGGTTTCTGTGGAGTATTGCGTTGATCCTTGGTGGTGCCATGGGAAATGTGGTTGACAGCACTTTCTATGGTGTGTTCCTGGACCTGCCAACGTCAAATGCACCGATGCTTTGGTTTCATGGCCGCGTGATCGATATGTTTTATGTAGATATCTGTAACTGTCTGATCCCTGATTGGGTTCCGGTGTTTGGCGGAAGTTATTATCCGTTGTGGCCGATTTTTAACTTTGCAGACGCATCCATCTTTGTAGGAGTGGCAGTCATATTGCTTTACCAGAAACGTTTTTTCCCTGAAAAGGAAACGGTAAAGCAGCCAACAACAGAGCCTCAGCAACAGCAGCAATAGTAGAGCACAGGTTTCTGATAAATAATTGAACAACAGCCAGGCGGTTTTTACCGCCTGGCTGTTGTTTTTGGTGGTATCAAAAAAGTATTTTGAGTCTTGAAGCCTGAAAATGAAACCATTTCACAACATCGACGTTCAAACAACTAATTTTAGTTTAACATTTTCAAAATCCCCATTTTAAACCCTAAAACAAAATGAAAAAATTTATCCTCTCTGTTGCGATTCTTTTTGGTGCAACAATGCTTACACATGCGCAAACCTCACTTTCCATCAAACCTATCATGGAGCAAGGATTGGAGTTCGTAAAAGAAATTGAAAAAAAATACGACGGTAAGGCCATCATCACAAAAGCAGAATTTGATTTTGCATTGGATGATAACTATACAATGATTGACCTGACGAATTCGCTAACCTATATATTTGCAGGCTTGGGCGACGAAAACATTGAAGATATATCCTTAGTTGTTTATAAAAATGAAAACGGCAGCTGGGTAAAAGTATCTGAAGACAGTGAGTTTAAAAACTCTGCTGTTGTTTCTTACCAACCGCCATCTGCTGGTGAGTACGCAGTAGACATCAAAGTAAACAAATACAAGACTGCCGATAAAATTGGCCATGTCGGATTGTTTATTCTTGCGACAAAATAATTTGGTTTTAGTTGTTATAGTAGAAAGATCCCGCTCTCAAGGCGGGATCTTTTGTTTTATACTTATTGAACAGAAACAAATTATTTTCTTTGAAAAAAACTCAATGCACCTGCGCGGCCGCTCGCGATCAGCGCATTGACCGTTTCGGGATCAAGCTTGCGCACACGCGGCGAGAGATTCAGGTTGTCGATACTTATTGTTCTTTTAATAGTAGAAACTTGTGAGAGCTCCGGATTGGGTTTGTCTACCAATGTGAAATAAAGCGCCGAAGCGAACTGATCCATCTTTGTAATATCCATAGCTGCAACGCCTGAATTTTCAACATTGTATTTGATCTGGTCAGAACGTTCCAGCAGAATGCCCAGTGTTTGCGGATTGGAATAGTATGCATTTATGGAATCAAAGTTCGAAGTATATTTGGTTGAATCAAACATATGGATGGGATAATTAGACAGCACACCGCCGTCGACCATCATGTGCAGTGGCTTTGTTGATGATGCTTGTGTTGCATAAACCTTGCCGGCATCATCTATTAAGACCGGTTTATAGTATAGAGGAATAGACATGGAAATGCGCACTGCATCACGTATAGACATGTTTGGATATTGTTCATGAGAAAAAATTCGCAGGCATTGATAAGTCAGATCGGTACCTGTTACATACAGATCTTTATATCCTTTTGAAAGCCTCTGGGTATGCAGCTCAGCAAATGTTATCTCTGCAGAACCTGTTTTTTTAGTGATCAGTTCACCGATCCATTCGGTAAAGGCGTCTCCTTTGTACCAGCCAAATTGTTTACGCAGTCTTCTTGTACCGCCGATTACAGACCAGCCGCCATCATTGAATTTTTTAAGTGGAATTGTTTTCGCAATTTCCTGCATCTCTGCCGGTGTGTATCCCACAGCGAGCAATGCTGCCTGTATGGCCCCGGCAGAACTGCCGCCAACACGCTCCACCGATTCTAGGATATGCAGGCTGTCTAGCACTTCATAAGCGCCGATATAAGCAAAGCCGCGAATACCGCCTCCTTCCAGCACAATATTTTTATAAGCAGATTGTGCGCTTGTAGCCAAACTGATTAGTAAGAAAAAGAAGGTGGAAATAAAATGATGCTTATTCATTTGATGTCATGTATATCTTTAATCAATGCTAAAAAAACCGGTTCAAAGCTTTTAGCCCTAGGCCTTCTGCGTTAGGCTTTCTAACTTATCCTGCTCCACTCCTTACTATTGCGACTCTTTGATTCCATGTAACTGCGCAGCATGCGGTTCTCCGGCTTTAACAGATCCGGATCTGAGTCCAGTAGCTCCATAGCCGATTGCCTGCTCAGCTGCAGGGTTTGTGAATCCTGCGCCAGGTCGGCGAGACGCAGGTCGAGCACACCGCTTTGTTGTGTACCTGCCAGGTCGCCGGGGCCGCGGAGTTTCAGGTCCACATCGGCAATTTCAAAACCGTTTGTGGTGCGCACCATCGTTTCGATACGTGTTTTGGTATTCGCAGAAAGTTTATGACTCGTCATCAGTATGCAATAGGATTGATCAGCCCCACGACCAACACGGCCGCGCAGCTGGTGCAATTGTGAAAGTCCGAAGCGTTCCGCGTTTTCAATCACCATCACACTGGCGTTGGGCACGTTTACACCAACTTCAATCACCGTTGTAGCAACCATGATCTTGGTTTCGCCTTTAACAAAACGCTGCATTTCAAAATCCTTGTCTGCCGGCTTCATGCGTCCGTGCACAATGCTGATCGGATATTCCGGAAATGCGCGGTTGATGCTTTCAAAACCATCCATCAAATCTTTCAGGTCAAGCTTTTCAGACTCTTCAATCAAAGGATACACAATGTATACCTGTCTTCCTTCCTGGATCTGCTTGCGGATAAAACCGAATACCAGCAGGCGGTCTTTGTCGTATTTATGCGAAGTAGCAATTGGCTTTCTACCAGCCGGCATCTGGTCAATCACCGAAATATCAAGGTCGCCGTATAGCGTCATTGCCAGCGTGCGCGGAATGGGCGTTGCTGTCATGACCAGCACATGCGGCGGAATATCTGTATTCTTTTTCCAGAGCCTGGCCCGCTGTGCCACACCAAAGCGGTGCTGCTCATCAATGATGCAGATGCCTAATTGTTTAAACTGCACAACATCTTCAAGAATGGCGTGTGTGCCGATTAATATTTTCAGACTGCCATCAAGCAAATCACGGTGAATAACATCACGTTCTTTCTTTTTTGAGGAACCGGTAAGTTTGGCAACGGTTAAACCAACTTTGTCTGCAAGTACTTTCAATCCTTCATAATGCTGCGCCGCAAGAATTTCGGTAGGAGCGATCAGGCAAGCCTGGTAGCCATTATCAATGGCCATGAGCATACACAGAAAACCCACGATGGTTTTTCCGCTTCCTACGTCACCCTGCAGCAAGCGGTTCATCTGCTTACCTGAGCATACGTCTTTGTATATTTCTTTAACCACACGCTTTTGTGCATCGGTAAGATCGAAGGGTAAATGTTCTTTATAAAAAACATTCAGCGTAGGAATGTGATTGAATACAAAACCTTTGTAATGTACTTTTCTATAGGTGCGCTGATGCAGGAGTTTGATCTGAATTAAAAAAAGTTCTTCAAACTTCAGGCGCGCTTTTGCTTTTTCAAGTGCATTGGCGTTAGGCGGAAGATGAATCCATTCCATGGCTTGAGCCCGTGAGATCAGCTTGTACTGATTGATGATGGCTGCAGGCAGTATCTCAGGAAGTTTGGATGCAATCTCTTTAACCAACCGTTCGGTTAATTTTGAAATGGCTCTGCTATCGATGCCGCGCGCTTTTAGTTTTTCGGTAACGTTGTAAACCGGCTGCAAACCTTTTTCTGTATTTTCTCCGGAATACAGCTCCATCTCCGGATGTACGACATTCAGCTTGCGTCCGTAAAGATTGGGCTTGCCAAAGACTACGTAAATCGCATTGGGCTGAATGTTTTTTTCGATCCATGCTCCGCCCTGAAACCACACCAGTTCCAGAATGCCTGTATCGTCCTGTACATAGGCGATCAATCGTTTCTTTGGTCCGACACCCTGGCTGGAAATGCCGGTGATCCGGCCACGCACCTGTATGTAAGGCAAGTCTTCGTGGATGTCTTTAATGGAATATATTTTACTTCTATCCTCGTGGCGGAAAGGATAGTAGTAGAGCAGGTCTTCAAAAGTAAAAATCCGCAGCTCGGTATTGAGCAATGCAGACTTTTGCGGACCAATCCCCTTTAGAAACTCTATCTTCGTATCAAGAATATTTGACATTCGTTTTGAAATTCCAAATTCCAAAAAACAAATAACAAACGAATAAAAATCGCCTGAAGAAGTTTATAGCAGTTTGGAATTTGTTATTTGCTATTTGGAATTTATATTTTGGTTATTTGAATTTAAGTGTTTCGATCAAGTGCATCACATCTTCTTTCATATATTTGATCACTGGCGCAAGAGAATCATTCTTGGTAGATGTTCTGAAATATACAGCACCACGCAGGAAATTTTTTGTTGTATCGGTTGCGTGAAACTGAACCTGGCTTGGCACATCGCCGCTCAGTTCAAATACCTTCACGGCATAACCGTTTTTGTTATCGGTAACCAATTCATCGATCGCGTATGCTTTTACATTGTGTTTGTTTGCCAGCGTATGTGAATCCTTGATGTATTCATCAATGGTTTTAAGATTGTTGTTGGTTTTTTTATAGGTGATCTGAATGTTGGCTCTGAAGTCAGGGTAGTAGATGTCGATCCAGTACGGTTCAGCAGTCTTGGAAGTGTCGGGAATGATCTTCGCCATGGAAGAATATTCAAAGGTATATGGATAGTCGCCTGTAAGCGTATCGTAGCTGTGCGCAGGGAGTTCGATCTTGTTGTAACCTTTTGGTTTTGGCATGAAGGTAGTTTCTTCATTACTGCAGGCGGACGCAAGAATAAGCAAGCTGATAATTACCGAAACAAATAAATTACTTTTCATTTTCTGAATTTTCTGGAACAATTACTTTAACACGTAAAATACGTTTGCTGTTTACAGCATCAATCTTGAACACATAACCTTCGTAGGTTATTTCATCGCCGAGGCGTGGCATGTCTGAATGGATATTCAGCAGCAGTCCGCCCAATGTTTCACTTTCACCTTTCACTTCATTAAACACATCATCATTTTGCAGATTGATAGCTTTGTAGAAATCCATCAGTGAAATTTTTCCTTCAAACAGATAACTGTTATCGCTGAGCTTTGCATACGGTTTCTCATCGTCATCATATTCATCGTGAATATCACCAACGATTTCTTCAATTACATCTTCCATGGTGATCAATCCGGCAGTGCCGCCGTACTCATCTACTACAATGGCCATGTGCAAATGTTTCAATTGAAATTCGCGCAACAACTCTTCGATCAGTTTTGTTTCAGGAATGAATTCAACGCTGCGGATGAGTTGCTGCCAGTTGAAATCATGGGGTTTGTTATAAAACGGAAAAAGATCTTTAATATTTAAAACGCCTTCAATTTTATCTGCAGATTCTTTATATACCGGAATCCTGGAGAAGCCGCAGGTGCTGATGTATTCCTGTAGTTCCTGATAATTGAGGGCGATATCGACGGCTGCCATATCCATGCGCGGACACATGATCTGCTTCACCATGATGTTACCAAATTTAACCAGTCCGCGGATCATTTCTTTTTCTTCGCGGGTGCTGAGTTTACCTTTGGCAGACTCTAATTCGTGCTCCAGCTTTTCGATGTATTCACGCTGGCTATCGGTAATTTCAGCAATACCAAACAGCTTGCGTACATATTTCGAAAATGAATCAGTTCCTTTTTTGTTCTGTTTACTCCCTTCGGACATAAAACTTTATAAATAGAATGTAATGTAAAATAAGAAAGCCTGTTGCAGGCGCAATGCCGGCAACAGGCTTGATGAATTGCCTATGCACTAACTATAACAACTGTTGAGGGAGATATAGTTAAATTACAAACGGGGTAAGGATCAGCGGATCGTTCCAACAAACAATTCTTTTAGTGAAACATTAGAAAGGAAGATCATCAGCACCACTTGCCTGTGGTTCGAATGAGCCTGCGCTTTCCATTACAGGTGATGATTGTGATGAAGCTGAGGATGATGAACCTGCAGGGGAATCCGGAGAACCGCCTCTTGAGCCTAACATCGTCATGGTATCACCAATGATTTCAGTGATGTACTTTTTAACGCCGTCTTTGTCGTCATACGAACGTGTACGGATTTTACCTTCCACATAAATCTGACTTCCTTTACGAAGGTAACGTTCAATTACATCTGCAATCGGGCCGTAAAAAACTACGTTGTGCCACTCAGTCTGGTCAACGCGTTCGCCGTTTTTGTTTTTGTAAGACTCAGTAGTAGCAAGCGAAAAATTTGCCACTTTACGATCAGTGCTGATCGCACGTACTTCAGGATCTTTTCCAAGATTTCCTACCAGAATTACTTTGTTAATTCCTGCCATGATGATTAATTTAAATTGTTTTAGCTGTTGAAAAATTTTATTATATTATAATAAAGGTAGTCAAAATTTATGAGCCTTCAAATACCTGGAAATCAAAACAGGCTTGGGTGTTGCAGGAAGGTCTTTCAGCGCAATTTTTTCAAGATTATACTGTACTTTTAACTTTTCGAATTCGGCTTTTTCGACTTCAACGGTATAAAACCGGGCATGTAATATTTGATGGCTTAAAACATGTTTAGGCGAAGCAAATTCGGCTGTGATGTTTTTCTTTGAAATTCCTTTTGCATGTTTCAGAACTTCTGTAAATGAAACTGGGGTTTTTGATTCGACCAGCATAAACTCATACAAACCCTGCCAGATATCATTTGGTCCCCGCTCTTTCATAAGTATAGAATTTCCGCAGCGGATCATGAAGTAATGCAGGTACCGCTCCTGTTTTGCCTTCGCCTTGCTTTTTACCGGAAGGATAGCCTGGTCACCGGCTTTGTTTGCTACACAGATCTGGTTGAAGATGCAGGCAGGGCAATCCGGGTTGGCAGGCGTACAATAGAGCGCACCAAATTCCATGATGGCCTGGTTATAAATATCGGGATCCTTTTTAGGGATAAGTCTTTGTGCTAATTCATAAAAAGTTTTTTTACTGGCATTCAGCATAATATCTTCATAAATGCCAAAGATACGAGCTAATACCCGGTACACGTTGCCATCTACTACTGCCACCTGTTCTTTAAAGGCAAAAGAAGCAATAGCAGCTGCTGTGTATGGACCAACGCCTTTTAATTCAAGCAGGCTTTTATAAGTATTAGGGAACACTCCGTTAAAATCGGTAATAATAATACGGGCGGTTTTATGTAAATTTCGGGCTCGGGAGTAATAACCAAGACCTTGCCAGAGTGATAAAACTTCCTTTTCGGAAGCATTTGCCAGGTGGTTAATGGTTGGAAACTGCTCCAGAAAGGAAAAATAGTAAGACATTCCCTGCTGAACGCGGGTTTGTTGTAAAATAATTTCGGAGAGCCATATGGGATACGGATCCTGGGTTTCCCGCCACGGGAGTTCCCTTTTGTTTTTTAAATACCAATTAATCAGTGTTTTAGAAAACTTTTTTTCAATATCTGGTGTTATCACCATAGGTGTGTGTTCCTCAACCACTTATGTTACACAAAATTATGTAGGATTAATTCAGTAAATATATTTTTTATTCACGAATAGTACCCTAACTTTGTAAGCTATTTTTGAACATATTAAGTATCATATAATTATTAATAAATATAGAGTAATGACGAAGGCAGACGTAATTAACGAAATCGCAGAAAAAACAGGAATCGACAAAGCTGATGTTACAACAACGGTAGAAGCGTTCTTTAAGGTAGTAAAAGACTCTATGTCTGAGGGCCACAACATTTATGTAAGAGGTTTTGGCAGCTTTATCAACAAAAAACGCGCTCGTAAAGTAGCACGTAACATCTCTAAAAACACGGCAATCATCATTGATGAGCACTACATTCCTAGCTTTAAGCCTGCCAAGGTTTTCGTTGAGAAAATCAAATCAAGCAAAAAAGTAAAGGTAATGGCTGAGAAGTACAGCAATGTGGATGAAGAGGTTGACTAATATTTCAAGCCCTTTAACGAAATAAAATAAGTTGAGCCTGTATGTTCATGCAGGCTCTTTCTTTTCTTAAATCATGCAAAAAAAGCAAGTAATCGCCATTTTAATTGCCGTTGTTGGGATTGGTATTGTGTTCAGTTTACCTAAAGTTTTGGTACACAATAAAACAGAAGAAAAAGAACAGGTGCAGGGAGGAGAAGCAACAGCTTCAGGCTCAGATTCTTTAAATGAAATAGGTAAGTTAATGGCCGAAAAGCATACGCACAAACCTGGTGCGGATGACCAAAAAAAGATCCAGGATTTCACAAAGAATTATTATTCAGTTTCGGATAAAGAAAAAAAGCGTATCTTTGCAGACTCGATTTTGGCCTATTACACAAAATTTCACCAATACGACAGCGTTGCCAAGTATTCTGCTGAAATTGCAATCTTAGCGCCAACGGAGAAAACATTGGTTGCTGCAGGAGATGCTTATATGCAGGCATCTGATCTGGTTTCGGTAAACGATAAACCTGCTTACATGGACAAGTCAAGGCTTTATTATAAAAAGGCACTTGAACTGAACGGCGGGAATCTGGATACAAAATCAAAGCTTGCCATGACGTATGTAACAACGTCAAACCCGATGACCGGAATAAAACTTTTGCAGGATGTAGTTAAAGAAGATCCTCAAAATGAAACGGCTTTATTCAATCTTGGATATTTGTCGATGCAATCCGGCCAATACGAAAAAGCAACACAACGCTTTAAGACATTGATTGAAGTGAACCCTAAGCATGCTTCGGGAACCTTTTATCTGGGATTAAGCTACCTTGAATTAGGAAACAAAGCGAAAGCAAACCAATATTTTAAATTAGCACAGGGGTTGGATAACGATCCTGAATTTCAGGCAATACTTGAAAGCTACTTAAAAGACACAAATTAAAATTATTATTTACATTTAAACTATTACGATTATGCCTTGCGGTAAAAAAAGAAAAAGACACAAGATTGCTACTCACAAAAGAAAAAAACGCCTAAGAAAAAACAGACATAAGAAGAAGTAATCTCTTCTTACGTTTATATTTTATATAAGAAAAGCTGGTCTCTCTCAGATTCCGGCTTATTCCTATTTTAGGACCTTTTACATTTAACAAGTAGCGAGTTGAGCAACGAATTATTTATAAGTTCGTCTCAAACAGGAGATCGTATAGCCTTAATCAATGATAAAAGGCTTGTCGAATACCAGTTTGAGGATCATGCCCGTAAATTTAATGTTGGTGATATCTATCTGGGCACAGTGCGTAAAGTTGTGCCTGGGTTGAATGCCGCTTTCATAGATGTTGGGTATGAAAAGGACGCTTTTTTGCACTACTTTGATCTTGGTCCGAAGGTTAAATCCCTGACCAAATTCACAAAGGCTGCAATTACCTCAGCGTCCACTCCAGCCTTACTCAAAAAGTTTGAGTTAGAGGCGGAGATAAAAAAAGATGGTAAAGTAAGTCAGGTACTTGACAAGGGGACTCCGATCCTGGTTCAGGTTGTAAAAGAACCTATTTCGACTAAGGGGCCGAGACTTTCCTGTGAAATTTCACTGGCAGGTCGTTATTTGGTTTTAGTGCCTTTCTCCAACGTAGTTTCTGTATCCAAAAAAATTACTGATAAAGAAGAACGCCAGCGTTTGGTGCGGTTGATTTCATCTATCCGTCCTGAAAATTTTGGTGTAATCATCCGTACGGTTGCTTCAAACAAAGAAGTGGCTGAATTGGATAAGGATCTTCGCAATCTGGTAAAAACCTGGGAAGACGGGATTGCTATTCTTAAAAAAGCAAGGCCAAGAGACCTGATCATTGGCGAGCTGGATCGTACATCTTCTATCCTGCGCGACATGCTGAACGAAAGTTTCGACAGCATCAATGTGGATACGAAAGAGTTGTATGATGATCTACGCTCATACATTAAAAACATTGCTCCTGACAAAGAGCGTCTGGTAAAATTATATCAGGGCAAAACCAAAATGTTCGAATCTACAGGGGTTGAAAAACAACTGAAGACACTTTTTGGTAAGTCTGTAAGTTTATCCGGCGGCGGTTATCTGATCATTGAACATACTGAAGCATTACACGTAATTGATGTGAACAGTGGCAACAAATCAAATAACGAAACCAGTCAGGAAGAAACAGCGTTGCATACAAATCTTGAGGCTTGCCGCGAAATAGCGCGCCAGCTAAGGCTGAGAGATATGGGCGGTATTATTGTAGTGGATTTTATCGACATGAAAAATCTCGATAACCGCAAAGTAATATACGAGCGCATGAAATTGGAAATGAAAGATGACCGTTCTAAAAACGTCATTCTTCCGTTATCTAAATTCGGTTTGATGCAGATCACCAGAGAACGTGTACGACCGCAGACAAACCTTATCACATTGGAAGTTTGTCCTACGTGTAACGGAACCGGTAAGATCAGCGCCAGTATTGCAATCACAGACCAGATTGAGCATAAATTGGATTACATCATCACCAAGCAGAATGAAAAGAACATTACGCTGGTACTGCATCCATACATTTATGCTTATTTCACTACAGGCTTTATTTCAAAGAGAACAAAATGGTTCTTAAAGTATTTCCGTTGGGTGAAGCTGCGCACGGATTCATCACTGGGTTTAACAGAATTCAAATTCCTGGACGAAGGTTCGCTGAACATTGACATGGAAAGCGAAGCAACGACAGAGGATTACAGAAGTGAAGATTATATTAGTAACGAAAAATAAAATTCACGGATAGAATAAACAAAAAGGGTTATGCATTTTGCGTGACCCTTTTTGTTTTTACATCCTGTCAGAGCTAAAACCTTCCAAGGGTTTGATTGAACCAGGACAAAAGACCAATAACAATAAACCCTTGGGGGGTTAATCTTCAGCAATCCGGCATCATTTTTATCTTGCCTCAAAATGGTTTTTTGCTGCCAATGTAGTAGATTGATATAAACTAACTTTTTACATGCCGGTTCTTTCAGACAAAAGAATTTTATCTGTTTTAAGACATAAGGAAATTATCCTTGCCTGTATGGCGCTTTCGTGTATCTGGCCGCTGCAGTTTATCTCCAACATTAATTTGCCTGCGGATTTTACTTCTGTTGATATTTCCTGGATGCTCTCGTTGAGCCGTGCCTGGGAGGAGCAGCGCATCTGGGGTGAAGAGATCATTTTTACGTATGGTCCGCTCTCGTTTTTATCAACCCGCGTAGTTACAGGGAGCAGCGCTATGTGGGTACTCCTGTTTTTTGATCTGTACATTGCCGGTTCTTTTGTTTACATCGTTTATAAAATCCTTAAAGAAACATTTACCTGGCGCAGGGCTGCAGTTATTCTGGCAGCATGTTTCTTCTACAAACAGGCCATGCTGCTGTCTCTTGTATTTACGCTGCAGCTGCTGGCGATACTCTACCTCAATCAATTTAAACACGAAAAAAAATGGATGTTGCTACTGCAGGCGGTTGTGCTTACAACACTTATTTTTTACATCAAATTCAATCTTGCATTTGTAAGTATACTGGTCTTTATACTATACATCCTGTATTTGAACCGGGTACAAATAGTAAGCATCAAACAAGCTTGTGTCATACTCGGCTGTTTGGCAGTTTCTATATATAGCGTTTCGCTGCTGCTGCCTGTAAGCCTTGGCAGTTATGTAACAACCGGACTGGAGCTGGTTATGGGATATAGAGATGCCGTATATCTTTACCCGCAATCTTTTTTGGAGAACATGCTGGCAGGTATTGTACTTGCTGTATTTTTCAGTATCCTGGCATTGATTCTGAAAGAATTTAAATACAACAACACGGCACAAAAAATACTGAGCAGCGTGTTTATATTATTATTGTTTGTTGTATTCAAGCAATCTTATGTGCGGGCAGACATTGAGCACCTGAAAGATTTTTTTTACTGCACACCGCCGTTTATGATTGTATGCATGTATATGAGCGCATACCGGCCGGCTTTCATGCAGTGGACGGTCATTGTACTCTGGTTGGTGAGCATAGGCATTACCATTTCATTCAAGGATTATTTTTATCCCTTCAAAAAAGCATTGGCATTGCCTGCTTATGCGTATTCGGTATTTCAGCAGCCGGATTACAGTGGACAGATTTCTAAAAGAGTAATGCCGGAATATATCAGAAAAGAAATTGGTCATGCATCGGTAGATATTATTCCCTGGGAGAGTTCTTTACCAATCATGAACAGTATGAATTATACACCGAGGCCGGTAATTCAAAGTTACCAGGCGTATACTCAAAAACTGGACCTGTTGAATGCTGTCGCATATAACGGTTATGAGGCACCGGAATATATTTTATACAGCACCGGCAGTATTGATCAGCACTACAATTTCTTTGATGATACCCGGTTGAAGGAAATGCTCTATAATCGGTATTATATAACGGACACCTTCTCATGCGGGAAAGAAGAGATGATATTATTCAGAAGCAGTAACGTTCAGCAGCAGCGGGATTTCAGAAAAATTTTTGCTGAAGAACGGAACATAAACGACACCATTCAGGTACCTGCATCAAGGTATCCGTTGATGGTAAGAATCAATATGCAATACAGCTGGATCGGGGAGTTTCAGAATTTTTTGCTGCGTGCACCTTATTCAACCATGGAAATGCATGCGGGTGATTCAACAACTGTTTCTTTTCAGGTAGCAGCACCGGTGCTGGAAGGCGGCGTATTCATAGATCGCTATATAAACAACCGGAATGATGCCGTAAAATATTTTCAGGAACAGGCAGATGAAAACAATAAAACAAAAAACATTCAGCTGCAGGTCGGCAATACCATCTGCTGGAAAAATAAAGTGCTCTGTGAGTGGTATGAACTGCGTTAAATAAAAAAGGAGCTAAAGAGCTCCTTTTATGATTGATTATGAATGCGTGCTTAGAAGGTAACGCCCACTTCCAGACCAACAAGATCGGTGTTGTATTTAGCATTGTCTTTAAGCTTAAAGTTGGTGCCTGAAATGGACGAGCTGTCAAACTGGTTCATTAAACCACGGTTGTAGTATAAACCACCGAATAATGCGTTTGATTCACCCAGCTTATATTGGACACCTGCGCCAACATATAAGGACACATTAAACGCATTGTATTTAGAATCATAGTCGCCGGAAGTACTGGGATCCGACTCTTTAAATTTCTCATAGAAATTAATGGATGCCAGACCACCTAACTGGAAATACAGTTTCATGTTCGTAGCAATTTCATTGGTATATGCTTTGAATGTAATCGGGATCTGCACAGATTGCAAGCTCACAATTTCTTTGTATGTATAATTGACAGAAGGATCTGTATTTTTAAACGTAAGACCCGCTCTTGTACTCATATACCAGGCTCCGGTTGAAAACGCATAATTATCGCCGAATTTGAAATCAACCGTTGGGCCGAAGGCAAAGCGCATTCCTGAACCATTATTTGAAATATCAAAATTGTCATTCTTTGTGTCTTTCACACGGTTCATGCAAAGCGCAGGCGAAAGGCGTAAGCCTAAAGTAACCTGTGAGAAGCCTGAAAGGACTAAAAAGCCTGATAAAAAAAGAAGCGATATTTTTTTCATAGATTTGTCGTTAGTTTTATTGGAACCAAAGATATTGAAAATTATGAAATTTTGGATAGCGATACTATTTATACCTTTCCTGACTTCCTGTGGGCAAGAGGAAAAACCTCTTAGTAACAGTGTTGAAAAACAGGTAATTAAGCCGGAAGAAGCAGAAGAGATAGAAGTGTCGGCGCAATTATACCGGATCGATAAAGAACTGTTGGCAGTTACGAAAAAAGAAGATATCGAAGCTATTTTTCTTAAATACCCGGCATTTTTTAAACAATATCTGAGAGCGATCGCAAAGAAACCGATGCCGGAAGATGTGGATCATATGTTTGCTCATTATAACAATCCGGGTTTGAAAGCATTCGGTGCTGAAGTTGTAAACGGCTGGGGCGATATGCAATCACAGAAGAATGATCTGACTACCATGTTCCGCTTCATGAAATATTATTTAAAAGATTTCAAGGAACCGAAAGTATATACGATCTACTCAGGTTTGATGGAGCCGGATATGTCTTTTTCTGATTCAGCCATTGTTGTTTGTCTGGATTGGTATATGGGCCCGAAGGCTGCGCATCGTCCAAACATTTATGAGTACATGCTGAGCCGCTATGATAAGCCTTATATGATACCAATGATGGCATTGGGAATGTCAACGAAGTTCAATAAAAATAATGTAGCGGATGAAACACTGTTGGCAGAAATGATTTACTATGGTAAGGCACATTATTTTGTAGAACGTGTGTTGCCGGATCTGCCGGACTCATTAAACATTGGCTATTCTTCAAAAGAGCTTGCAGCCGTTGATGCCAACCTGCCGGTGATATGGGGGCATTTCATAGACCGTAAGATTCTATTCGAGACAAGCCGTAAGATTGTTGAACAATACACCGGTGAAGGTCCGTTTGTAAATGAAATCAGCAATGATTGTCCGGGCCGAATTGGCCGTTGGTTGGGCTGGCAGATCGTACGTAAATATATGAACGAACATCCGGAAGTGACCTTGCAGGAATTGATGGATGAGCAGGATGCTTCAAAAATATTCAAGCTGTCGGGTTACAAACCGCCACTTAAGAATGCTGCAAAATAAGCTTGCTTAACCGGAGAGCAATTTCTTTCCGGTTGTATTCGCGTACAGCCAGCGCGCGGGCGTTAGCAGACATTAGCCGGTACAATTCCGGATCAGATAAAAGGGTAACAAACGTTTCTGCGGCCTGTGCGGCTGTGGAAACGGAAAACCCGCAATGATTTTTTTCAAGAGCTTGCTTTTGCCATCCGCCGTAGTTGATCACTACCGGCAGGCCGCATGCTAAATAATCATAATATTTATTGGCACTGTTTGTTTCAAGAATCTTAAAGGAGGCAAACGATACAATGCCCGCATCTGCTAATTTAAAATAATCACTCACATAAGCCTTTGGCACACTTTCAATAAAGGAAACGTTGCTTAATTTTTTATTCTCAACCAATGATTTTATTTCCGTTAAACGATTGCCATTGCCAATAAAATAAAAACGGATCTGCGGATTGCCTGTCTGCCCAACTTTTTCTGCCGCATCAATAAATAACTCCAGCCGGTTGGCAAGCCCCATGGTGCCTGCATATAACACGATGAATGTATCGGTGGGTAGATCATATTGTTTCCGCAATATTGCTTTATCAACAGCAGGTGCAAATTGTCCGGTATTGGTGCCATTACACAGCACCGTAAATTTTTCTTCCGGAATATTTTTCTTTAGCAGGTATTCTTTCATGCCTTCAGAAAGCAAAACAATATGTTTACTTTTTTGATAGATGAAACTTTCCAGTTTATAAAGGAATGAAATAAATAATTTATTTTTCAGAATGCCCATCTGCACCGGCACATCGGGCCACAAATCACCGATCTCAAAAAAGACGGGCTTCTTTAGTATTCTCTGAAACCACAATCCGATAAGGCCAACACTTATCGGCGTACTTACAGCATAGATCACATCGGTATTTTTTTTATATCTGCTTACATGTCTGCAACAACTCAAAAAAAAGGTAATAAACGACAAGACACGGCGCAGGTAATTCATATGATGGTCGTACCCGATGCCGATACAATCCACCTGGATACCATCAATGTTTGTGCTTGTGAAAAAATTTTCAGGCTGTTGCTGAAAATTACCTGCACCGCAAAGTACAGTAACTGTATGGCCAAGTGTGGCGAGGTGTTGGGCGACTTCATAAGAGCGGTTGTTTCCAAAACCTCCCGGCGGACAAAAATGCTGATGAATGATTAATATGTTACGACGATCAGAACTCTTTGTCATACCATTTCATTAACAAAAACAATCTCCAGCGGTCATTGAATGTTGCAAGTACGCCTTCCGGCAGATTCTTCTTTATAGAAACCTTCTGCGACGCACTGATCCACTCGTAGATCGGGTGGCTGGTATTCATGATCGTATCCTGTATTTCTTTATTGAAAGCATCACTCACATCTACCAGGTTAAGCGGACGGGTAGGAGCTGTTTCAAAAACCATTTTAGGATTAATATCTGTGTAGCTAAGCAGTTTTTTCAAGATCCAGTTATGACCGTGTTTGAAGAGCAGTTTCGGATCAAGGGAATCCATGAAACGTTTTACATCTGCATCCAGGAAAGGCAACCGTGCTTCAATAGAATTGCGCATCATCGTCTTGTCAATGACAGGCAGCGTGCTTGATGCTAAAATTTTCGTCTGGTCAAAACGGAAGGCAGCCTTCAGATAATATGACATCTCTTCATGTTTTTCCGCCAGCAATTCTTCCGTTGAAACCTCCTGGCTTTTTTCATGAAATACTTCTGAAGAACAGAAATTCAAATACGTTTGAATAGGATCCTTATCTACCTTTTCAATGTACTTGTTCCAGCTCTTGAATATTTTTTTGATGGAATTATTTCCCTGTGAAGGCAACAGCTGATGCGTTGTCTTAAACAGACTGATCTTCAGGTTGTGATGCAGCAGTCTTTTCAGGTAGTTGTAATACGCAATGTGTTTGGAATAATTACCGACCAACTCATTTGAACCGTTTCCTAAAATTGCAACCTTCACAAACGGGTGCATTTGATTGGAAAGATGGTAAGAATGAAAGTATGCATATTCACCTACCGGCTGGTCAACACTTGCAAGGAAGGTGTTAAAGGTAACCTTGTTCAGTGTTTGCGGAGTAATGGTGATGTGATTGAATGAATATTTCTGAATCAATTCGCTTATGGCATCGTTTTTTGCCGGATCATTTGATTCAAAAGCAAACACAGGAATATTTTTTGCGCCGGCTTTTGAAATCTTGTCCAACAGAATAGCAGAGCTGATGCTGTTGTCAATGAACAACCCAATGGGTACATCCGAAACCAGATACTTGGAAATGGATTTTTCAATGTATTCATTCAGTTTACTTACCAGCGTGTCCGAGTTCAGGTCAGAGTATTCAATGGATGGTGTGATGCTGAATTTTTTAACTTTAAAGTCGTGCCGGTCAAATTGCAGATAAGCGCCTTCGTTCAGTTCATAGATATTTTTATAGAATGTAAACGGGCGCTGTACAAAACCCAGCTGCAGATAGTGCTGCACCTGAGAACTGTTGAATTGCTTTGCAACAAGTCCCGAAGCCAGAATACCCTTGATCTCTGAAGACGCAATAAAATAATTATCATCGTTGTAATAATACATTGGCTTAATGCCG
Source organism: Cytophaga sp. (assembly GCF_051961495.1). Lineage (NCBI taxonomy): Bacteria > Pseudomonadati > Bacteroidota > Cytophagia > Cytophagales > Cytophagaceae > Cytophaga > Cytophaga sp. The sequence goes on from NZ_JBQCDF010000005.1 coordinate 20,383, forward strand.
TACATATCTTTACTCAGAATAATACGGTTTTCTTGTCTGTCGAAGAACACAAAGGCAAACATACCGTTCAGTTCGCGCAGCCCGTCAATGCCGTATTCAATCAGCCAGTATAGTAAGATTTCTGTATCGGAATGCGTATTGAACACATACTTCAATTCCAGCTTCCGGGCAAGTTCTTTATAGTTGTAGATGGAACCGTTGAATAAAACGAAGTAACGTTTGTCAGCGCTGAAAAAAGGCTGGTTGGCAGCATTGTCGATATCAATGATTTTTAATTGATTGATGCCGACAAAAATTTTCTCCTGTTTGAATTCGAACGTAAGGGCGTCGCTGTAATCGGGTCCTCTGTAAAAGGTAGCGCCGTTCATGGCCTGAATCGGGCCCGATGTCAAAGCACTTTTCTTATCAATAATTATATTAATACCACACAAAGTTCAAAAAAGATAGGTTGAACAGTAAGATGCAATTATTTAAACGGATAAATAACCGGGTTTTTAGAGGTAGCCTTTGCGGTGAAAACGCAATTGTTATGTAAAGATAAGCTTATTTATCTGATTTAGGAGCTTTGCCGATATTTTTGGCGTACCACATGCATATTTCGGTAAGGGGGCATACTTCGCATTTGGGCGTGCGGGCCAGACAGGTATAGCGCCCATGCAGAATAAGCCAGTGGTGCGCCTTGTGCACCAGTTCTGTGGGGATGTATTTCATGAGCTGCTTTTCAACCGCCAGGGGAGTGGTAGCTGTTTGAGGAACCAGTCCGATGCGGCGGGAAACGCGGAAAACATGTGTATCCACAGCCATGGTTGGCTGCTGCCAGATTACGCTGGCAATGACATTTGCTGTTTTTCTGCCTACGCCGGGAAGCTTAATAAGTTCTTCAACAGTGGAGGGGACTTCACCATTAAAATCCTTAAGCAGCATTTGTGCCATGCCGACCAGATGCTTGGCTTTGTTATTTGGATAGGAAATACTGCGGATGTAACTGAACACTTCGTCGGAAGATGCCTGCGCCAATGCGTAAGGATCAGGGAAGCGTTCAAAAAGTTTTGGGGTAGTGAGGTTAACCCGCTTGTCTGTGCATTGCGCACTCAAGCTCACCGCAACCAGGAGCTCGTATGGGTTTGAGTATACGAGCTCCGTTTCAGGTTCGGGTGAATGGGTTGAGAAATAATTCAGAAATTTTTCAAATCGTTCTTTGCGCTGCATAACTTTCGTTTACTGCTGCAAAGTAAGCGTTTTTGAATAATTTAAGATACGGTCGATGACATTCTCTGAAGGTTCAAGACAGGTTTTTTTGATTAAGGACTTGGTGGCTGAATATCTGTTGTACAGTTTCAGGAACTCGGCGTCAATAAGCAAAAGACCCTCCATCTGGAAACGTTCTTCAGGACTTACTTCATCATAAACAAATCGGATAACATCATTTTGGGTAAACGTTTTTATCATAGACAATCGGTTTGGGTTGCTTCGTCAGCTCCTTGCGGAGGTTTATCAAAGCGTAACGCATTCTACCCAAAGCAGTGTTTATGCTTACTCCAGTGGCATCAGCAATTTCCTGGAAACTCATATCGGAAAAATGTCGCATCAGAACAACCTCCCGCTGACTTTCAGGCAATCTTTGGATTAAAGAACGGATTAACGCTTCATTCTCTCCCTTGATCTGAATGGATTCCGAAGAATCTTCAGAAAAGTCAAGAGAATTGAAAATATTCATTCCTTCATCCATAACGATCGTTGGATACCGTTTATTGCGTCTGAAATAATCAATGGCAAGATTGTGCGCAATGCGGACTACCCATGGTAAAAACTTGCCTTCATCGTTGTATTGCCCGCCTTTCATTTTGTGGACAACCTTAATAAAGACATCCTGTAAAAGATCTTCCGCTAAATAACGGTCTTTTACAATCAGGTAGATGGTGGTGTAAACTTTGGATTTGTGCCTTTTTATGAGTTCTGCAAAAGCCGCTTCGTTTCCCTGGATATACTGTGAAACCAATGTGGAATCACTGATAGCATTCATTTTCATATCCGTATGTGTTTGGTTAACGTAGAGGTTTATCTCATAGGGTAGTGTTTAAGGTTAAACGTAAGGCGCTTTTTAAATTATGATTTAAATATAGAGCAAATATCTGAATTTGCAATCATATATCCGGACTATACGCAAAAAGTAAGCCTGAAATCGTAAAAAATAATTTTTTATTTAAAAACTTTGAACCTTTAAGGGGATTGCCTTAGTTGTACGGTCAAAAATGAGTCTTTAAATAGAACAGAGGAGGTTTTTGAAAAATAAAACCTGAACAGACAATTCAATGGGATTACAGAACAAACTAAAAAAATTATGAAAATGGATACAGTATCGTTTATGTTGGTAGCGTTGGCAGGGATTGCTGTAGCTTTTCAGATGGGTGTAAATGGCGCATTAGGCAAACAAATCGGCACGATTGAGGCTTCCTTTACCTCCTTTCTTGTTGGTACGATTGCATTATTTATTGGCATGCTGCTGCTTGGAAAGGGAAATTTCATGTTGATTCGTGAGGTGCCCGTATGGAAATTAACCGGCGGTTTGCTGGGAGCCATATATGTTATGATGAGTGTGATGCTTGTTCCCAGAATAGGTATTGGTAATGTATTAATGATCTTGATTATTGCACAGCTCTCTACCAGTGCAGTCATTGATCACTTTGGCATTTTCACGGGTGTAAGCATACCCGTAAGCTGGAAAAAATTAACAGCCATGGGTTTGATGTTCTTTGCGCTGTGGTTGTTTTATAAAAAGTAGTACAGAGTATAAAGTACGGAGTACAGAGTAAAAAAAGTTTCTAGTAAAGACTTAGTACTCCGTACTCTGTACTTAGTACTTTTTTCGTCTGGAAACTAGCATCTACATTGTGATAATTGAATAAAAAAGCGGAACTTTAAAGATGCCGGTTGTTTATTGAGCATCGATTGGCATATACGAAAGAAGACCCGTAATAACACACTATATGAAAGGAACGGCTGTGGCGAAAAAAGAATACGCACTTGATATAGAATCTTTAGATCCAAGAAATTTCATAATCATCAAAGGAGCACGTGTACATAATCTGAAAAATGTTGACGTTGCAATTCCCAGAAATAAATTAGTTGTTATCACCGGACTTTCCGGCTCCGGTAAATCATCCCTCGCGTTCGATACCTTGTTTGCGGAAGGCCAGCGTATGTACGTGGAAAGCCTGAGTTCTTACGCACGCCAGTTTCTGGGCCGGATGGAAAAGCCGGAAGTGGATTATATCAAAGGCGTTTCACCGGCTATTGCGATCGAACAGAAAGTAAATTCCCGGAACCCCCGTTCCACTGTAGGTACAACCACAGAGATCTACGATTACCTGAAATTATTATTTGCCCGCATCGGCCATACCATTTCTCCGGTGAGCGGCCTGGAAGTTAAAAAGAATACTGTTACAGATGTTGTAGACTGGGTATTTGAACATGAAGAAGGCACGCGCTTCATGGTGCTTGCGCCCTTCAGAACCAAGCACGGGCGCAAACCGCCGGAAGAGCTGCAGATTCTGTTGCAGAAAGGTTTTACACGTTTGTACCTGAACGGCGAAGTTGCAACCATTGAAGAACTGATTGAAAAAGGAACGAAAGCGATTCCTGCGAAAGCAGATGCCTGGATTCTGATCGATCGAAATTCAGTAAACAAAACAGAAGATGACGCACCATTCCGCGTATCGGATTCTGTACAGACAGCCTTCTATGAAGGCGACGGCGATTGCCGCATTGTTATACCAAACGGCGAAACGCGCGATTTCTGCGATCGCTTTGAAGCAGACGGAATTATTTTTGAAGAACCATCCGCAAACTTCTTCAGCTTCAACAACCCTTTTGGTGCCTGCAGAACCTGTGAAGGTTTCGGACATGTATTAGGCATTGATGAAGACCTGGTAATCCCTGATAAATCTTTATCCGTATATGAAGGCGCGATTGCCTGCTGGCGTGGGGAGAAAATGAGTGAATGGCTGAAGCCCTTGATCAAGAACGGAATCAAGTTTGACTTTCCGATACACAGAGCCATCCAGGATTTGTCGGAAGAAGAACGGAGATTATTGTGGGAAGGGAATAAATATTTCGATGGCTTGAATGCATTCTTTGCATACCTGGAAACACAGACCTATAAGATTCAATATCGTGTAATGTTGTCGCGCTTCAAAGGCAGAACCGTTTGTCCGGATTGCCGCGGCACGCGTTTGCGCAAAGACGCATCGTATGTTAAGATTGCCGGCAAATCCATTACAGATATCGTATTGATGCCGGTAGACGAAGCGCTGGAATTCTTTAACGGCATGAAGCTACAGAAGAACGAAGCAAAGATCGCTGAGCGTTTGCTGAAAGAAATTACCAATCGCCTTTCATACCTGGACAAAGTTGGCTTGGGCTATCTAACACTGAATCGCTTAACCGCATCGCTTTCAGGTGGAGAGTTCCAGCGGATCAAACTGGCAACATCACTGGGAAGCGCACTGGTTGGCTCCATGTATGTGCTGGATGAACCCAGTATTGGTCTGCACCCGCGCGACACCGGCAAGCTTGTTGAAGTATTGAAGATGCTGCGCGACATGGGTAACACAGTGATTGTTGTTGAACACGAAGAAGAAGTTATGCGTGCTGCCGACCAGATCATTGATATTGGTCCGGATGCAGGCATTCACGGTGGTAAGCTCATGTTCCAGGGTGTGATCGAAGATATGATCACGCATAGCGGCTCCTACACGACCGATTATTTAACAGGCCGCGCGAAGATTGAAGTGCCGAAGCAACGCAGAAAATGGAATGCCTGTATTGAGATTAAAGGTGCCAGAGAAAACAATCTTAAAAACATCAATGTAAAGTTTCCGCTGCACACATTCACCGTAGTAACAGGTGTGAGTGGCTCGGGTAAATCAACGTTGGTGAAGAAAATATTATTCCCGTCGCTGCAGAAACTGTTTGGCTTCTCCGGTGAGTTTACGGGTAAGTTCGACCGCATGGATGGTGACATCCGCGAAGTAACACAAATAGAATTTGTAGACCAGAATCCGATTGGGAAATCATCACGTTCAAATCCGGTAACCTATGTGAAAGCATATGACCTGATCCGGAATTTATATGCAGAGCAGCCGCTGTCAAAAGCACGTGCTTATAAGCCGGGGCATTTCTCTTTCAATGTAGAAGGCGGCAGATGTGAGATGTGCCAGGGTGAAGGTATTGTAACGGTTGAAATGCAGTTTATGGCAGATGTGCATTTGACCTGCGAAGCCTGCAACGGCAAGCGTTTCAAACAGGAGATTCTGGAAGTCAAGTATAATGATAAGAGCGTATCCGAAGTATTGGATATGACGATTGAAGAAAGTTTAACATTCTTCAAAGATAAACCGAAGTTGATCGAGAAGCTGCAGCCATTGGCAGACGTAGGTTTGGGTTATGTGCATTTAGGGCAATCATCGAGTTCGCTATCGGGAGGAGAGGCGCAGCGTGTGAAGCTTGCTTCATTCCTGGGTAAATCGCCCGATGATAATAACGAACATATCCTGTTCCTGTTTGACGAACCAACAACCGGTTTGCATTTCCATGATATCCGTAAGCTATTAGACTCCATACAGGCGCTGGTAAACAAAGGCAATTCTGTTATTGTGATTGAGCACAACATGGAAATGATCAAGTGTGCAGACTGGATCATTGATATTGGTCCGGAAGGTGGTAATGGTGGCGGCGAAGTTATTTTTGAAGGCACGCCTGAAGAGATGCTGAAATGCAAAAAAGGATATACAGCGAAATATTTGAGAGAGAAATTGTAGGGAGATTGCATTAGCCCAACGCTAATAGATCCGTTGTTCCGGATTTGTATGCGTAATTGAATTACCGTTATTTAAAAGCGATGCCATCGATTAAAGCGATGGCATCGGCCGTTTCAGGCAGCACTGCTGATCAGCAATCCATTGCGTTAACATAAACAATCCGGAAGACAGATAAAATAGGATTTGTAATCGTCTATTAAATTTCAGTCTATTTCTTTATAATCTTCTGGCTATACAGCCTTCCTTCATTTTCAACAAAAAGAAAATACACACCTGTACTAAGCGATGATAACCCGGAAAGATCCAGCTGCTGGTTTGAAGAGGAAACAGCAGCTTCGCATGTATACAATTCAACACCCAAAGAGAATACGATGCGTAGGTGTGAATTACCCGGCAGGAGATTTGAAGTATTGAGCGAAATAGAATTTTCAAAAGGGTTTGGAGCAACCATTAAGTTTTCGCTGATTGCCTGTGAAGATTTTACAGCAAGAATAGTTTGTATGCTGCTGCAGTCATCATCGGTATTTGACTGTTTAATATATTCTATGTTTCTGTAAAATCTGTCATCGTAGTTTGGAGCACCATTATAATAGTATTGACTCAGGCCTAATCCACGGGTAAAGGTGTATGAAGGAAATCCTTCAAAAACTACATCCGGTACAATATATAAGCCACCTCTATATGCCTCGTATGCAAAGAGCATTGTGGTATTTTTATTTGTGGGAAGCGATAATAGCCCAATGTAAGGGAAATCACCTGTTACAGAAAAAGCAGTAACGGTCAATGTACAATGCGTTTGAGTCATTGAATAGACGCCGTTGTCAATAGCATTAACATGGCATTTGCTGAGTTGATAACGAATGGTATCACCATCAGCAGAAACCGTTTTTGTAAGCACTTTATAAATATCATAATCCAAACGATCTGTTGGTGGCCCCGGACTATGAGGACTATAGATCAACATATCTCCGGCATCGTAATCGAAGTATTCAAAGAAATCCAGTTTATTGTCGCCAATGTGTGTGTTAAAAATATAATTCAGACTGAAGTTATTATGCTTATAGAAGGAATCGTCGAAAAAAGGGAATGAATATACAAACCCAAAATTTTCGGATACTTTAATAGAGTCTTTAAAACCATTGTAGTCTTCAACAATGATTGTTTTTACATAATCTGTCTGGTTTGTTAACACGGTTTCCTGCTTGTAGTTTGCATAGGTAGCAGTATAGACAACATTATTAAGTGTGAATTTCCATTTTGTCCAAAGAGGTTGCTGAGTTTTAACAACGACTGTATCATAATATCCATCCCTTGTTACAAGGAAAAGAAATATGCCGCTATTCTTTTTTACCATGGAACAACCCCAGAAATTATCTTTGGTTGTGTTCAGCTTGTTAAAATAAAAGATAGAGTCACTATTAACAACAGCAGCGCTGTCTACTGTAATAACGTGTGCTGTTGTGTCAAATCCGAGTGCCCTCCGATATAAAAATTCATAACTGAACGTATTTCTGAACGGTTGAAAATTCTGAGCAGTTGCAGCATGGGCAAGAGCAAAAAAAGCAAATACGAAAACGATGGCCGACAATCTCATAGCTATAATAATTAAAAAATCAATTTACATAAATTTATTTATAATTCTCCCACAACAGCTTCCCTGCCTGCAATACAGCGAGGCCCAGAAAAATATAACCTACTACTTTATTCAGGATCTTTTCAGAAAATAAGGAAGGCGTATTTCCATAGAACCATTTTTTGCAATAGTAGGCATATATGAAAAGCATGGCCATGCTGCCGCTGCATACGCCTACAACAAAGGTCGTCATTAAGAGTAAATCATCTTTCATCCAGCCGGTGCTCATGAAATACGTACTGTATCCAAGCCAGAAGGTGATCTGCGTAAAATTAATTACTCCAATAAACAACCCTTGCGCATAATCATTCGAACCTTTGGGGTGTTGTTCATTTTCCGTAGGTTCTTTGTGTTTTTTGGTAAGGAAAACATACGAGAGTATGAGGAATGCCGGCACGGCAATGATTTCAATGAAGTCGGCAATGGACTTATGCGACAGAAAATACTTTGAAAAGATTACTGCGATGAAGCAATAGAAAAATTCAATGGATACTGCGCCGGCTGCAAACCACATGGCTTTACGGAGTCCGGTTGATGTAGCGCGTTTGATGGCAAGCAGATTGAACGTTGAAGGTGGAATAGTGCCGAGAAAGCTGACGATAAACCCGATAAAAAAATGACTGACGAAGAGCATAGAGGTTTAATATTGATTTAGAAATACGGATGCCATCGTTAAAACGATGGCATCCGTATTTATGTTGTATGAGAAATTTACCAGTCGCCGCCTGCGCCGCCGTCGCCGAAACCGCCGCCGCCAAAGCCACCAAAACCGCCGCCGCTGCTTCCGCCGCCACTGCCCCAGCCACCACCGCTGCCGAAGCCTCCAATGGGAGGAAACATGCCAAAGCCGCCGCCGCTGCGGTTATAACCGCGGCCACCGCTGTTGCCTTTGTTGTTATGACGGTTCAGGAATCCGATGATGATGATTACGATAAAAATCAATAAGAATACATAAGCAGGCTTAATTTTACCGCCTGATACATTGTCGCTCGGGTCTGCCGTATATTCATTTTTAGAATACCGGATGATGGCATCAATCGTAAAATTAATGCCGTTAAAATAATTGCTGCGTTTAAATTGAGGGATCAGTTCGGCGTCAATGATTCTTTTACAACGCATGTCAGGCAGCACACCTTCCATGCCGTAGCCAGTTGCAATAAACGCTTTGTGATTTTCTTTTGCGATGAGCAGGAGCACACCGTTCGATTTGGATTTCTTCCCGATGCCCCAATATTCTCCCAGGCGGGCGGCATAATCAGAAATATCATAATCACCCAGATTGGTAATGATTACAACAGAGACCTCAATGGAAGTAGAGTCGTTGAATGTGCGAACCTTCTGCTCCAGCTGCGCAACCTCTGCAGGGTTAAGCATACCGGCAAAATCATTGATCAATCTCGGTGGATTGGGCGGTGGCGGAAAATCTGAGTTGTTTGCTCCGAACGTATATAGAGAAAGCAGCAGATATACGAACAGAAGGATGCGGCCTCTCATTTAATTTTTATTAAAAGAAATTTCGTTTGACAATTCATTTATATCTGTCTTACTGTAAGGGAAATGTTCGCTAAGTTTCAGTCCTGCTTTTTCAATGCCTTTGCTTAAGCCAAGTGCATATTCACCTTTCTTAAAATGATCCAGTACCAGCTCTTTGATTGAATCCCAGAAACCTGCAGGTACTTTCGCATTAATACCAGCATCACCCAGGATCGCGAACTTACGGTCGTTGATGGAAAGATAAAACAATACGCCATTTTTCAGATCCGTTTTATGCATTCCAAGCGAAGCAAAAACATCAGCAGCACGATCCATCAGTTCGTATGCACACTGGTTCTCAATGTGCACACGAATTTCTCCGGATGTGTTTTTTTCAGCCTTGTGAATGGAATCAATAATTGCAGTCTGTTCAGCAGCACTGAAAAAGGAGGTTGGCATAATCTGCTTAGAATTTTACAGAAGGAGCTTTTTCTGCTCCCGCATCTGATTTGAAATATCCTTTTTTCTCAAAGCCAAATGAACCTGCAAGCATGTTGTTCGGGAAAGTTTTGATTGTAGTGTTGTATTCCTGTACAGCTTCATTGAATTGTCTTCTTGCCTGTGCAATTCTGTTTTCTGTTCCGCTCAATTCAGCACGAAGATCTGAGAATCCCTGGTCTGCTTTCAGGTTCGGATAGTTTTCCGTGATTGCCATTAATTTGCTTAGTGCAGCAGTCAACTGACCTTGTGCAGCCTGGTATTTTTGAATATTTTCTTCTGTAAGCTGATCTGCCTTAACAACAACCTGTGTTGCAGAAGCACGAGCTTCTACTACTTTTGTAAGCGTTTCCTGCTCATATTTTGCATAGCCTTTAACCGTTTCAACAAGGTTTCCGATCAGGTCATTACGGCGCTGGTACTGCACATCTACCTGTGCCCAGGCTGCCTCAACATTTTCCTGCTGCTTAACCATAGTGTTGTATCCGCAGGAACTGAATAAAGAAAGAACGATTAAATAAAGAGGAATGGATAAGAAACGTTTCATTGGTTTACGATAGTTAAGATGTGTTAATAGGGTTGTAAGTATCTCTTGTATAATAAAAATACAGTTAATGTATGTAAAAACATAACATTGAGATATGTATTTCAGATTGATAATAAAGCGTTATAACAATAAAAAAGGAACTGGTGGCACTATTAAAACCTGATAAGCACAGGTTGCAAAATAAAAAAAGGGGCGACCATTAGCCGCCCCTTTCACAATCTTTATTTCTATAATCAGGAAGCTTCCTGTGTACTTAAACGCTGCGCGTTTTCAGCCAGTCTCAGTTCTTCAATAAAATCATCAATATTGCCATCCATCACGCCTGGCAGGTTGTGTACGGTGTAACCGATGCGGTGATCGGTCACACGGCTCTGCGGGTAATTATAGGTTCTGATCTTATCAGAACGGTCGCCGCTGCCGATCATAGAGTTACGCTGTGCACCAAGTTCGTCCTGTTGTTTTTTTAATTCGATCTCATAAATACGGGAACGTAAAACCTTCAGGGCTTTTTCAAAGTTCTTGATCTGGGATTTTTCATCCTGGCATTGAACCACGGTACCTGATGGGATGTGCGTTAAACGGATGGCTGAATAAGTTGTGTTTACAGACTGTCCACCTGGTCCGGAAGAACAGAATGTATCTTTACGGATATCATTCATGTTCAATTGCACATCCACTTCTTCTACTTCGGGCAGTACAGCTACAGAAGCCGCAGAAGTATGAATACGACCTTGTGTTTCTGTTGCAGGTACACGTTGTACACGGTGTACCCCGGATTCAAATTTCAATTTTCCATATACATCGTCGCCCGAAACCGCGCAAATGATCTCTTTGTAACCGCCAGATGTTCCTTCTGTTGCATCGATCAACTCCATTTTCCAACCCATGCGGTCGCAGTAACGCTGGTACATACGGAAAATATCTCCTGCAAAGATTGATGCCTCGTCACCACCCGTACCGCCGCGGATTTCAAGGATAATGTTTTTACTGTCATTCGGATCTTTTGGTATCAGAAGTTCTTTAATAACCAATTCGATCTCGTCTTTCTGCAGGGCTAAACTTTCAAGTTCTTCTTTCGCCATTTCTCTGAAGTCAGGATCTTTTTCAACGCTAAGAACCTTTTTAGAACTGTCGATATTGGCCAGAATATTCTTGTATTTATTGTATACCTCAACAATCTTGTTGAGTTCTTTGTATTCTTTATTTAACGACGTATAACGCTTCATGTCCGACATGATGTTCGGATCCAGAATTGCTTCTGAAACTTCATCAAATCGAACCTTGATCGCTTCTAATTTATCAACCATGATGTGTTTTTGTAATTAAGATGCAAAGATAGAAAAAGGAAGGCAGAAAAAGGAGCGATTGGCTATAAGCCTTCGATCGGCTGCGTTTTTTTCATCTCAGCTACCGTTTTAAGACGGTTCAGGCTCTCCTGGAACAGGGAACCGGCAATATTATCAATCATCAGAATAATGTAGCGGTTAGGCAGATGAAAGCCCACATCACCGTCAAGTGTAATGGTGGCACGGGCTGTAGAGTCCGATACATGCTCAAGCTGGATGTTTCCTTTGGTATCAAAGCGGTTATTGATGAGCAGAGAAAAGGTAACATGGTCATCCATTTCATTATCGATAATTGTAATGGTACCTTTACCTAATTTATCGCCCTGGTAGCTCATGCCGCTGCCAATCCCCTGGTTTGGTCCGAAGTAGGTTTGTTCCAGCGAATAATCCTTATTAACGTTCAAGGCAGTCCAGGAAGGCCATTTCTGCAATTTGTTCAGATATGGAAATATGGATTTATTTGATTGGTGAATGATAATCGATCTCTCAACATGATAGGACGAAGGCAATAAGACACCTACTACTACCATAACAAGAATAATGGATAGCAATAGCAACAACCCCTTTTTAAACCTATTTCCTATTATTAAAGTAGACATATTCTGTTAAAATAAAATTCAGAGTATTATACGAACGATTTAGAAATAGAGTTCGGCAATTACTATTTTTCTAAGATATTAATGCTGATAAAGATAGATAAATTATATAATTTATCTTAGAACAACTTGCACGAATCTATAAACGCCCAGAACCTGCTATTGCATGGCTTTTAATAAAAGGCAAACAATTTTTAAATCTCGTTGAAAATCAGATTCTTTAAAAAAAGGTTTCTTGTAAATGAACTTTATTACTCCCACATTTGTAAGTGAACATGTTGAAAAGGAAAAATATATATCGGGTATTTTTGGGCATAAGCCTGCTGCTTTTTGTGCAGCTGGTTATCCCTTTTCTGCATAATCACCACAGCGACCGCGACCTGAAACAGGGTTTCAACAAACAAACCGAGCAGTGTATGATCTGCGCGCTGGATATTGTTCCGGCAGATTTTATTTTACCGGAACCGTTTGCTGCGCTTGTTGCATATATTATATTTTCAGTTTTATATACCGGACTTATTTCGCAGGAAGTTATTTTTGCTGCAGAAACTTCAGGCAGAGCGCCGCCTGTAGCTCTTTCTTAATTCTTCTTTCATCCGAAAGTCCCTTTCCTTTTAATTCAAGAAATTACTTATTCATCGCGTGAAGACAATTCTTCTGGCGTGGATTGTACTGTGTATTTCTATTGCAGAAATACAGGCGCAGTCTGTACGTTCATCCGCATGCGTTTATACGCTGAGCGGCATTATTCAGTATACAAATTCCGGCGAACCCGTGGAAGGTGCGTTAGTCTTCATCCAGGAGCTGAACACATATGTACTCACAAAACCTGACGGTACATTCCGCATAGATTCTTTGTGTGCGCAAAGCTACCGGCTGCATATTGATATGCTTGCCTGCAGCCACAAAGACACTTCGGTTCTGCTGCAAAAAAACACCTTCATCCGGATCGGTTTAACACCCGTTGAGAAAGACGAAGAGATTACGATCGAGTCTCAGCACAGCGGGAACCAGCCGGAGATCAGTTCTGTAGAAGTGCTGGAAAAAGAAGAGCTGGCGAGGCTACGTGGAAACAGTCTTGGGGAAAGTTTAAAATATCTGCCTGGCGTAACAGCGCTGCAAACGGGACCTACGATCTTTAAGCCCGTTATACAAGGCATGTATGGCACACGGATTCTGATTCTGAACAATGGCATCCGCCAGGAAGGACAGCAATGGGGCAACGAGCATGCGCCGGAGGTGGACCCTTTTATTGCCAGTAAAATCTCCGTGATCAAAGGTGTGCAATCGATCCGTTACGGCTCAGATGCCATCGGTGGTGTGGTATTGCTGGAACCTGAAGCATTGAATACGTTTCGTGGAACAAAGGCGCTCATTAATCTTGGCGGTTTCAGTAATAACCGGGCCGGTGTTGCATCAGGCATTATAGAGCATGGATTCAAGAAAATCCCCGGGCTCGCGGTGCGGGTGCAGGGAACCGTGCGGAAAGGCGGTAATACCCGTACGCCGGATTATTGGTTAAAGAACACCGGTTTTCAGGAGGCCAATTTCTCGGCTGCCGCTGCGTATCAGGCCCGCCGCTGGGGTGTGGAAACATTCTATAGTCAGTTTAATACAACGTTAGGGATCTTTACCGGTTCACATATCGGTAATGTGTCAGACCTCATAACGGCAATCAACAGCGGACAGCCGGCGGTTACTTCTGGTTTTTCCTATGCGGTTGAAAGGCCCAAACAAATTGTTAATCATGAACTGTGGAAGAATAAAGTTTATTATCGCCTGAGGCAGCACACACTGGTGCTGGAGTACGCCCGCCAGTTTAATAAACGTCAGGAGTACGACAGCCACAAGGCTTACAATCCCGGTTTGCCCGATGAACCGCAGCTGTCGTTTGAACTAACCACACATACTGTGCAGACGTATGCGGAACACCGGATCAGCAGCCGCATCAGAGGCACAGCGGGCATTATGTATATCAACCAGGCAAACACCTACCAGGGCCGCTACTTCATTCCGAACTTTGCCAGCAATGCTGTTGGCGTGTATGTGACAGAAGCATATAAGCTTTCAGCAAAGACAAAAGTTGAAGCAGGTTTGCGCTATGATTACAAATACCTCAAATCATATTATTATGAGAACAATGTATTGCAGGCTCCGGAGCGAACGTTCCAGAGTCCTACAGCAAACCTCGGCTTGCTGCACGAATGGAGCAGCCATATAGAAACACAGGTATTGCTGGGGACTGCCTTCAGGGCGCCAAATGTCAATGAGTTATATAGCAATGGTGTTCATCATGGTGCGGCTGCATATGAAATCGGTAATCCCGATCTGCAGCCGGAAAAGGCTGTTAATGCTGCATTTACGTTGAATTACATGTTCAAAAAATGTTTCGGGTATGTACACGCCTATGGATATTATTTCAACAATTACATTTACCTGAAACCTGTATTCCCGCCAACATTAACCATCCGCGGTGCATTCCCGACCTTTGAATACACACAGGTAAATGCCACCTATGGCGGACTTGATGTTTCATTGAATGACAGCATTACAAAAAAAATAATTTTGTCGGCGCGTTATTCGATGGTAAGTGCATACAACCGTTCGCAGGATGAATGGCTGATTTATATTCCACCGACGCGCTTGCAATTGGGCATGAAATACCTACTGCCAGCTGTCGGAAGAATTAAAAAACCATATGTGTCTGTTGATGGTATTCTGACAGCAAAGAAAAAGAACGTGCCGGCCAATGCAGATTATATGGCGCCGCCGGCAGGTTACTTTCTTTTACAGGCGGAAGCAGGTGCATACATAACGCTTGCGAAACAGGAAATGCTGATCACACTTACGGCTCAGAATATTTTAAACACCCGTTACCGCGATTACCTGGATCGCTTCAGATATTATGCTGATGCTGCAGGCACAAACATTATTCTGCGATTGCAGATACCATTGGATTTTACAAAACAATAAAAAGATATTCTCATGAAAAAAAATACAATTCTGAAATCAATTATTGCCGGAGCTGTTTTGCTTGCCGTTGTATCATGTAAAAAAAATCATGGCGATGTTGCCAATCCTGTTAACCCAAATGAGACGGAGCTTATTACAACGGTGAAACTGATTGTTTATCCGGTTAGTGACCCTGCTGCAGAGACTGTCTTTGCATTTATTGATGCGGATGGAGCCGGCGGTAATGCTCCGTCCATTGATACCATTCGTCTTTCTCCATCTACAGAATACCACGTACAGGTATTGGTGCTGGATGAAACAAAAAATCCCGTTGATACAACATCAAAAGAAATTGAAGAAGAAAGAAATGTGCATCAGTTCTTTTATACCAAGAGCGGCAGCTATGATCTGACCACAAGCTACCTGGACTTTGATGACCACAATGTAC
This sequence comes from Cytophaga sp., assembly GCF_051961495.1. NCBI lineage: Bacteria > Pseudomonadati > Bacteroidota > Cytophagia > Cytophagales > Cytophagaceae > Cytophaga > Cytophaga sp. Next base: position 35,695 of record NZ_JBQCDF010000005.1, read on the forward strand.
CGCTTGGCCTTAACATCAAACTTACAACCGGAGCTGCATTTACTGTTAAAACAAACCAGTTGAAAGTAGTGCTGAAGCACCAGCCGGGCCTGAAGCCTACATCAGGACTGGGTGATAGCTCACTGGGAGAAACAGATATAGAAGTGGATTTTCCGATCCTGGTACAATAAGAAAATCAAAAATGCTCAGGCATAAAAAAACCGATAAGTTTTCTTATCGGTTTTTTTATGCGGGTAATAATAAAATATTAATACTGGTAAAGTCGCGCCTGCTGTAATTGTTTCTGCGGAGCAGATACTTCTTTCGCACTCAGGTTTGTTCTGAATCCGATAAAGAAGGTTAAGATGTTTGATTTAGAAGGCGTGTTCAATACGTATGATGGATTAGCCTTTGACGGCATCAGGTGATAGTTGTCGCCATAGAAGTTATTCAATGTATATTCTGCACCAATGGTGAAGCCTTTCATGTTGAAACCTACGATAGCAGAGTAATTGATTTTGTTGATGTCTGCGTCATTTTTGCGCTTACTTTTATCATCACCGATAAATACTTTTTCTTTGTAATCAATCTGTGCTAAAAATTCACCGGCAACATAGAAATATCTGTCTTCTTCCATGTTTCCGAACTTAAGACCTACCGGAACACTTAAGCTGTATGCTCTGCTTTTAACTCTTACTTCAGAGTAAAGTGTATCGTTGTATTTACTGATAAAACCAACGTTTTTCACCCCGATACCTGTGTAGATACCAATTTTATTACTGAAATCTTTATGCCCCTGAAGCGTATAGTTTGCAAACGGAGCAAAACGGATAGGCCCCGATACAGATGATCCATCGCTGCTTTCAACTATACCGATCTGAAACAATGTTTTGTTTTCAAATACTCCATACATTTTTTTACCCTGACCCATGGAAGTAAAGGTGAAGCATAAAAGAGACAAAGCGAATAATGCAAAATTTTTCATATTCATTGAAAGGAAAGAATGTTTAGTACCGCTAAAGTAACTATTTTGAATATCTATTACCAAGTTATTTTGAAGTTTTCAATATCTTCGCACTGTTAAACCGAATTTACATCCATGCCTATTCCAGTACTTCAATTAAAAAAAGGTAAAGAACGCTCTATCAACAACCGACACCCCTGGATTTTTTCAGGAGCGGTAGCAAAGTTACCTGATAATGAGGAGGGCACCATTGTTGCCGTAACGGATTTTGAAAACAAAAAACTGGGCTTCGGATTTTTGTCACATAAGAGTCAGATTGTATGCCGGATGTTTGAATGGGATGATCTGACGGATACGGTTATCTCAGACACATACTGGATGCAGAAATTAAAAAATGCATATGCATTGCGGACAACGGTTATTCCGCAGGAAAAGACAAATGTATACCGCCTGCTGCACGCAGAAGGCGATTTCTTTCCAGGCATCATTGCCGATGTATATGCGGGAGTTGTTGTACTGCAGGTATTGATCAGGGGAGTAGAGAAACTGGTTCCTGCCATTAAACAGGCATTGATAGAACTTGGATTTGAGCATATTTATATAAAAGCCAAAACATCTTCAACCGTACTGGAAGACATACGCACCGGCAGCGGCTGGCTTCACGGCGGTGTTGAGGTACCGGTGATTGTTAAAGAGAATGATGTGCTGTTTGAGGTTGATTTCATTGACGGACAGAAGACCGGTTTCTTTGTTGATCAGCGGGAAAACAGAGAACTGCTGCGGAGTTATTCCAAAGGAAAAAAAGTATTGAATACATTTTGTTATACAGGTGGCTTTAGTGTTTATGCAGCATCCGGAGGAGCAGAACTGGTTGACTCGGTAGATATTTCAAAAGAAGCTGTTGCATTGGCAGCGAGAAACATGGATCTGAATCTGCCTGGCTTTAAGCATGGCGCCATTGCTGCAGATTGCTTTGATTATCTAGGTGAAATAGAAAAAGATTTTTATGACATCATTGTACTTGACCCGCCGGCTTTTGCCAAGTCTGCTAAAGCTGTCGCCAATGCTTGTCGTGGTTATAAGCAGATCAATCTGAAAGCTTTCCGGAAAATTAAAAAAGGAGGTTTGCTGTTTACGTATTCCTGCTCTCAGAATATTGACAAGGATCTGTTCCAGAAAATTGTTTTTGGCGCCGCGGCAGATTCATACCGGAATGTCCGCATCATCCACCAGATGCACCAGCCCGCTGACCACCCGATCAATATTTACCATCCTGAAGGTGAGTACCTGAAAGGATTGGTATTGTATGTTGAATAAACGTCAGTAGATATCCTGCATTTCAACAAAATTGATGCGATCAATCAATAAACTGTCGCCCGACTGCTCGTTATGCATAACAGAAAATTCCTCGAGTTCTTTTTTCGATTCAGGCGTATTCATTTTTGTAAGTGCGTAAAAACATTCGGCACGCATAGAGATCAGCTCTGTGCTGTCGTAAAGAATGCGGGTCAGTTTTTCTGTGGCAGCTGTATAACGAATTATACCTAAACCTTTGGCTGCCTGTTCTCTGCTGTAAGAAGGCTTTTCATTTAATTTTTCCAGTAAAAAAGGACCGATGGATTTGCCGGCATCTGAAACAGGTTCTAAAAAGAAATTTTTGGAAACTTTCTGATTTTCGAAAATCGTGTAATAATTGCGTCCTACATAAGGGTCGAAAAGGCTTTTGGTAATAAAGAAAAAAGCAGCAGCAAACAGTACAATAGCAATCCGCACAATTCGTTTTAATTCATAGAATGCAATTGCAGTGAGCAGGCAATTGCACACAACAACATAAACATAATATTTTATTAAAAAGAGTTTGTTGCAGGCTGAAACCAGAAGGATCTCTTTCTCTACGTCAATAGATCGCCAGATATAATTGCCCGGGTCTGTTACCACCCACCAAAAAATAAAAAGTAAAATATTCAGAATAATATAAATAAGACCTATAGGGCCGTATTTCTTAAGTAAGATCATAGTAAGCACCACTAATTTGATGATAAATATATAAAAAGCGAAATCATTATTTTATTGAATTTGTTCTAAAGAGAGTATATTTATCTGAATTCAACACGTAAAAATTGAGATGACCCAAAGAATAATTACATATATATTTTTTAGTATCTGTTTGTTTACAGCATTGCTCAGTTCTGCACAAAATGCAGAAAGTGAATATGAACTGCTTGTTAAAAAAGCACAGAACATCTATTCAGCGGTTGATACAGCAGGGAATTATGTGTTTGTATTTCAAACGAGCAAAAACCTGGAGGTAACTTTTTTTGACAGGCAAAATAAAAAACAATCGGATCTCGTTCTTACGATTCCGCCGCAGATTACCCGCGATGCTTATCTTGGAACGCAATTGACCGGTGATAGCTGCACCATCTATTTTTTCAGTGAACACACAAGAGGCATTACTCAACTAAGCGTGAACAGACAGAGCGGGAATATGTTAAAAAGAACCGTAGGACAACTGCCTTATTCTTCAAAATTCCTGAAAAGTTTCTTCCTGAATGATACCTTTTATATTCTTACAGCAACCAGTGGAAAGAATGAACTGACGCTGCATGCTGTTTCGGAAAATAAATTAAACCAGACTACTTTCGGGGTTGAAATGCCCGACATGTATAAACGATTGGGCTCAGGAAACAATCTGTTGAATGAAGAGCCGGAAGCAACTTTAGGCATTGACCGTGTCAATTATAAGGTAGAAAATAATGTCAAGTCTGCGCGCGCAACAAAAAAGATCTATACGTTTGGTAACAATATTTATCTGATCTTTGATGATCCGGACTATACAAGTGTTATTCATATCGATGTTGTAAAAAGTACCTGTACCTATAAACAGTTTGTGTTTAACCAGAATAAAGGAAATCATTCATCCAAAAAGCAAGGCAACTCCTTTTTGTTCGAAGATAAATTGTTCAGGGTAACGATGACACCAGAGCAACTAACGTTTACGGTATTGAATGTTGATTCGAATAATACTTATGCAACTTTTTACGCGACGCCACAAAATGTTATTGATTTTAAAAATGGCGCCATTATCCAGGAGAATAGCTCCGATAAACAAAGAGTATTGGAAGACACACAGGAGTTTTTCAAAAAAGCACTTGCAAGTAACCTGAGCATTTCTGTAAACAGAAAAGACAGTATTTATGTAGTGGAGATTGGCAGTTATGAAGAATACGTTTCCGGAGGTTACGGCAATAGCCCGAATGCAGGAAATGGCCCGAACTTTTCGATCGGTATGGGTATGGGCATGGGATACGGTGGTATGGGTATGGGATATGGCGGTATGGGAATGGGGTATGGTGGTATGGGCGGCATGGGTATGGGAAATTATGGATATGGAGCGCCGGGTTATTACAATGGATACTCAGGTTATTATCCATATAACAGTACTACCACAACTATTCGTACGATCTATTTCCACAGCATGATTGATTCCGCCTCCTTTCAACAGGAACCTGGTATTGTACCAATATCCCTGCGCGAGCGGGTAAGCAATTTTGAAACTGCGATGTTCAAAGACAAGACACCTGAATTAATCCGGATCGTTGATTTGGAAGACAGGATTATTATTGGCTACCTGATCACTGCCCAAAACACCTTCAAAACATATTCTTTTTACAAGTAAATTGTTTGAAGATAATCAGCCGATTTAGAGGTATGAATCCTGATTTGTTTTTGTAATTCATTGTAAAACAGATATTTAAAAATCGTTGTTTCAGCAAAAAAATATTCAAAAAAGGGGTTACTTTCAAACGGGAAAAGGAATTAACAGTAATAGATAACAAATTTTCCTGTTCATAATAACCTGTTAAAGTTTAGAAGCGATGTGATTCCCAACACGTCGCTTCTTTTTTATTTAGTCAGGAACCTTAAAGAAAAAACCTACAGGGGGTGATTGATAATTTTTTATCAGATGCTTTATTTAATCTGCAGCGAACGGACCTGGGCTGTAATTTCTTCTTCCAGTGTTACAAATACCGGCTCCGGACAATCAATAAAAAACTGGAACCCATTTCCATTCGGGTGGATGCCGTGGACGATAATAACTTTATGTGGGATACCGGCATCATCGATGTAAGCAGCCCAGTAACCAATGGCATAGGCTATCTGCAGCAATCCATCGGTATGCGTAATGGTTTTTAAAATTTTAAAGTCTTTCTTCTTTTGAAAAAAAGCAAGGCTAGCCAGGGAATATGTTTTAATATCAACTCCACGTGCAGGCTCTGTTTTGCAGGCCTGCGTTGCGACGAAACGTTTATTCGCTTCTGTCTCTACCGCTTTGCGTTCATAGTTGAGTATTTCAACACCTTTCTTCTTATCCTGGTAAAAAGAAGTTTTCACCCAATCAGCTGTGGATTGATATTGAATGGTGCGACCCAGCTCTACCGGTATGGTTGCCACCGGACCTGCATCCTGAGAATAGGCAGTACAGTAAAAAAGAATACAGGAGAAAATAAATAAGAATTTTTTCATCTGTGCGGTTATTTGTCTTTGATGATCTGTACCCAGCTTTTACAGCAATCTCCATAAGGCGCGCAGATCCAGTAGTAGTAAACACTTGAGCTCACATCCTCGGCGCAGAAATCATTTTTGTATGATTCAGATTTAAACACACATTTACTCCAGGCATTATAGATTTCTACATGCCAGTTTGGATACAAGCCTTTGATCTCAAAGCAATCATTTTTAGCATCACCATTTGGTGTAAACAGATTTGGAATAATAATATTCTCAATTTTTATCATGCCAACAGCCGTGGCTGCACAATAATCGTTGTATATACTAACGGAAACAGGATAAGATCCTTCTTTTTCGTATTCATGTATAGGTGATACGTCTGTTGAGGAATGCCCGTCGCCGAATGTCCACAGATAGTGCAGCGGACCGCTGCTTGGGTTGTACAGCCGTACAGTTAATTTGCCGTTGCAGGGCGTTAAGTTCTCCCAGTCCACGCCTGCGGAGAGCGTGGCTACATGAATGAGCACGGTGTCTTGAAGCACGCATTTGTTTGTATCAACAACAGTCAGGTAATAAGGCCTTGTTTGACTTGGATGGAACAGCGCATCACAAACATTCGGGTTAATTACTTCCGTTGTAGGCGACCAGGAATAAGTATAATATGGATTACAGTTTTTAAGTATGCTGATTGTGTCACCATTACATATCGTGGTGTCAGAAAGGTTAACACCAATGGAAGGAAGCGGATAGATCGTTACGGTCTTCTTTGCCGTGTCTTTTCCGATACAGGTTGTAAGATCGGTTACAACAAGTTTAATAATGTATTTGCCGGGTTTGTCATAAGTATGCGTGATAGGGCTGGTATTGCTTATTTTTGTACCATCTCCCAAGTCCCATTCATAGAATACACCGCCGGTACTGGTATTGGTCAGGTGCACGGTTGTGGAGCCACAACCGCTAGCAGTATCAATGAGGAAATCGGCACGCAGGTTAGATAAGTCAAACTTAAAGCAGGCGTTGTTACAATTGTATGAGTTGTTTGTTTTGGACTGCGCATTTGGTGTAACAGGGAAGAAAGATGTACCGCCGCAGCTGCCGCATACAGACTGATAAACAATTCCGTTTTTATCAAATCGGCTTGTTCCGCCGTCAACGTGGTCGTCTTCACCATAACCACCATAATATGTTGCATACAGCAAACTATTGAATCCTTTCTCCAGTACCAGCAAATAGAAGTCAGAGCCGTCTGTTGTTTTGTACAACGCGTTGCTTGTAACATCAAGACCGAATGTAGTTCCGCCCGAATAAGCATTCAGGTAATGGTTGACGTTTCCGCCCCAGCCGGATATCAGAATGTTGTCGCATTTGTTTACAAGAAACGCCGTAGGTACAATGCTGATGGCATTGGTAGCATTACCGAATGTGGTCGATAATAACCCGGTAGTAAGCGTGGGATCAATCTTCTGTATAAACTGTCCGGTTTTTGGTTTACCGTAAACACCGGCAGACATAGGATAATTGCCAAGTGTCTGTCCCAATACGTAAATATTTTCCAACGCATCAAGCTGGATAAAGAAACATTGGTCAAACTTGTTTGTGCCCACATACGTTGCGTGCAGAAGCGTTGTTCCATCAGCGCTGAAATGGGCGATATAACCATCCAGGTCATTGGCATTCATCGTTGGTTTCATTCCGGCAGATGTGCCAGGTAAATTCTGGCTGGTTGTACCGCCGGTGATGTATACACTTTTATCCGATGCCACGCGGATGGAGTAACCCGCATCTTTCTGCGGTCCGCCCCAGTAGGTGTTCCACTGCATGGCTGACAGGTCGCCGTTCAGTTTACACAGGTAAGCATCCATGTTGCCGCTGTATGTCTGGTTATAACCCGGCACGGTTGTATTGATAATGTCTGCGGAAAATGTTTTCGTAATAATGTAAATATCATCAGCGGCGTCGCAATAAATTTCACCTCTGAACTGGTCACCGTAATTCTGTGTAAGTGTATCATAAATGTAGGAGATCCCGTCATTGGCAGAACCGCCGATCAGTGTAGAGCTTACCAGGTTTGAGCCATCAGCACTTAATGTTGATATAAACAAGTCGCTACCCGGATTAAAAAGAATTCTGTCGCTTTGGTCCATCGGATATACCGGAGTACCGCCATTAAATGTCTGGTCATAAGCACCTGTAGTAGTCGGGAATGCCGGTCCGCCGAACACAATGCCGTCTGAACAGGTAAAGCCAAATAATACAAGTTCCTTTTTGCTGTTTACGATACAGCTGCTGGGTACTTCAGTATTTCCGCCGCCAAGATAAGTAGCATATAATAACTTTCCTACCGGATTGAATTTCATGATCGCAACATCCGAATCAATATCCGGGTAGCCGTAATAGGTTGTCTGGTAAGCACCGAGTGTTACCGGGTAACCCTGGGAAAAAGCAATACCCACCATATATGTATTGCCGTCTTCATCATAGGTTGCTGAATTGCCCCAGTTGTCAGCAACAGAGCCTGAATAGGTAGAGAAGATCAGCTGCGGGTCAATAACCAGAGGAGCTTTCTTGTTATATCCTTTCGGGAAAACAAAGCTCAGAACATTATTTACCAGTTTAAACTGGCAGGGAACAGTAACGCGGTTACCATTGATCTCCTGATAAGCGTAAGGTTTCTGTTCGTAAAAATCAGTAACAGATGTTTCAATAATCAGTTCACCGTTTTTTAAATACACACTGTCAGCGCCGGAATACTTCAGCTGGATAACAGAAGGGTCGGCGCCAGCGGCAAGATGGAATTCGTATTTGAAGCCTGTTTCCTGACCAAAGCAAACCAGGGAAGTATTTGGATAAATATCGTTTAAAACGGTTTGACTGAAAGCTTTTGCATTGCTGCCCCATTTGGCTGGGTCGTTTCCTTTAAAATAATTGTAAGTGAAAGAAGTAGGATTGATTCCTTTGGCTGAAGAGATTGGCGAGCAACCTAAGAAAGCTACTTCGTAGGCATGCGCCTGAATACCCTTGGCTGTTTTTGCGTTGCCGGTTTCTCCTGATGGAGAGGTATGCTTGCCATGGCCGGCATGTGCAGCAGCCTCTGCATCATAAAAATTAAATAAAAAACGGTTCTTTTCTATATACAACTGGCCTGAAGGAATTTCAGACCGGTAAAGTACATTTCCGTTCCATTGACCTTTATTTTCAACGAACAATCCTCCTTTTATCTGTTCAGGCGCATATTGCGCCCAGGAAGATGAAGCGTGAAAGAAAAGAACAAAAAGCAGAAACAGGCTGGTTTTACGGTTAAAAGCCATCATATATTAGATTTATAGGAACACTACATCTTCTAACACTTTATCCCCCGAAGCTTTATTAAGTAACTCAACTACCTTGTGTTTGGATTGATTTAATTCGTGTTTTAAAGGTGCTGATGAAAGATGTATGTATAGTTTTTTATTACGGATATAAAGATTGGTTGTTCTGCGGGCAATTGGCGCCCCCATGATTTTTTCCCAGTTCTGAATAATATACGTTTCTTTGTATTTTCCGCGGACGCGTAACTGATCCATCCAGTCCTCAATGGCATCACCAATGCTTAATGAATCCTTTTTGCGTTTAAAATCACGTTCAGGTTTATTATACATAAGAAAGTTATTCTTTAAAAGCGGAGATCAGATTGCTTTACCTTGCCCTGATCTATTATAAACATACGAAATTCTTTTGTATTTGACTGAAAAAAAGTCCCGGAACGATCAGGACGTGCGTCTGAGATGAATAGCTGGCCTTTTACATATTTTTGAACCAGGGAAATCAGCTTTTCAATACGCTGGTCGTCCAGTTTATCAAAAATATCATCCATCAGTAAAATAGGTGTATGGCCGGTACATGCTTTCAAAAGCTCGTATTGCGCAAGCTTCAGGGCAATCACAAACGTTTTTTGCTGCCCTTGAGATCCGTATTGCTTTACGGCCTCCCCGTTGATGATAAATTTGAAATCATCTTTATGAATTCCTTTATTGGTACGCTGCAGGATCAGGTCTTTTGAATACGAATCCTTATATGTTTTTTCGAAATCAGGAGCGAGAACTTTCGTCTCGTATTCAATGGTGGTACGCTCATGATCAGGAGACAGCAGCGTATAATATTCCTGAAAGACCGGCAGCAGGCGGTTCAGGTATTCATTGCGTTTGCCGGCAATGATGGCGCCAGACTGCAATAGGTTATGATCGTACGCATCCATCAGAATACGGTCAATAAGCACACCTTCCGAAGCCTGCTTTAACAGGGCATTCCGTTGTTTTAAAAAGTGGGTGTAACGGATCAGCGCCTCCAGGTAAATATGATCCGCCTGGGAGAATAAAGTATCAAAAAACCGGCGGCGGTCTTCGGCACCGTTCCGGATCAGATCCGTATCGTGCGGGGTTAAAACAATTGCCGGAAATTTGCCAATGTGTTCCGAAATCCGGGTATAAGGTTTTTTGTCGACGGTAAAAGACTTCTTTTTTCCGTCAAAATCGTATTGAATTTTAAATTCTTTTGAATTTTCGTGAAACCAGCCCAGGGCCGAAAAATATGCCTGGTTGGTGGTAATCATCTGCTGGTCGGTAAAAGCTAAGAAGCTCTTTGTCAAACACAAACAATAAATTGCATCCAGCAAATTCGTTTTTCCGCTTCCGTTTAAGCCTGCCAATAAGTTAATATGCTCCGAAAAAGAGAGTTCCAGCTCAGGGTAGTTCTTGAAATTTAGCAGGCTTATCTTTTCAATATACATGAATTTTATTTATTTTAGCCCTTCAAAGTATACTGTAAACAGCACAAATAAGAAGAGATGGCAAGTGTTAAAGAAAAAGCGAAGGATAACACTAAAACAAAGGTAGAATCCGCAGGAGCATTTACCAAAGAAACATACCTTTTCTGGTATGAAAAAATGCAATTGGTAAGAAAATTTGAAGAGAAGACAGGACAACTTTACGGTCAGCAAAAGATTAAAGGTTTCTGTCACTTATACATTGGCCAGGAAGCTTGTGCTGCAGGTGCAGTATCAGCGTTGAAAAAAGGCGATCATTATATTACTACATACCGTGATCACGGCCAGCCATTGGTTTTGGGCACAGACCCTGGCGCAATTATGGCAGAGATGTACGGGAAAGCAACAGGTATTTCCAAAGGAAAAGGCGGTTCAATGCACATTTTCGATAAGGAAGTAAACTTTGCCGGAGGACATGGTATCGTTGGAGGCCAGATTCCTTTGGGTGCCGGACTGGCATTTGCTGAAATGTATAAAGGCACAGACAATCTATGTATCTGCTACATGGGTGATGGCGCGGTGCGTCAGGGCGCTTTACACGAAACATTCAACCTGGCAATGCTTTGGAACATCCCTGTAATCTTTGTTATTGAAAACAATGGCTATGCAATGGGTACTTCCGTACAGCGTACATCGAATGTAACTGAATTGTATCAGATCGGCGAATCTTACGATATGCCTTCTGAAGCAGTAGATGCCATGAGTGTTGAAGAAGTTCATTTGGCTGTAGCAAGAGCAGCTGCACGTGCAAGAACTGGCGGCGGCCCTACTTTACTGGAATTCAGAACATACAGATACAAAGGCCACTCTATGTCTGACCCGGCTAAATATCGTACAAAAGAAGAGCTTGAGTCTTACAAGGCACAGGATCCGATCGAAAAAGTACGTACAACAATCCTTGAAAAGAAATATGCTACAGAAGCAGATCTTGAAGCGATTGATGCGAAGATCAAAACAACTGTAGATGCAGCGGTTAAATTTGCAGAAGAGTCTCCATATCCGGATGCTTCTGAAGCATACAAAGATGTGTACACACAAACGGACTATCCGTTCATCGTTGAATAATAAATACTTTTTATAAATAATAATGGCTGAATTAACCGAAAAAAATACTGCTGAGGCAGTAAAACAACCAACACAATCAAAAAACACTGGAATGTCAACAGAAGAATTAATTGAAAAATATAAGACTCCGGTTTTGGCAGGTTTAGGGATTGTTGTTGTATTGATTGCTGCATTTGTATTCTATAAATACAATCAATCTGAAAAAAGCACAACTGCACAGGAAGAAATGGAAGCAGCTGTATTCTATTTTGAGCAGGATTCTCTGGAGCTTGCTTTAAAAGGCAACCCGGCAAAAGAGATTATGGGTCTTGAGGAAGTTGCAGAAGAATACGCAGGTACAGATGCAGGTAATCTGGCAGCATTTTACACAGGTATTATTTATTTAAAGCAAGGTAAATTTGAACAGGCGATCAGCCACCTGGAAAACTATTCATCAAGCGACGGAATCATGCAGGCTCGCAGCTGGGCTGCCATGGGTGATGCATATTCTGATTTGAAAGATGGTGAGAACGCAATCAAGTATTACAAAAAGGCCGCTGAGCATAAACCAAACGAACAGTTGACGCCTTCATATCTAATGAAGCTGGCACTGGCATATGAAGTAAATAAAGACTGGAAATCAGCAGCAGAAGCATACGATAAAATCATCACAGACTTTCCTAAGTCTCAGGATGTAGCAGATGCCAAGAAGTACAAAGCGAAGGCACAGGCCCTTTCCGCTTCCGAATAATTTCTAACAAAAACATCGCAAGCCAAAAGGGATAAAGCAAAAGTTTTATCCCTTTTGTGTTGTATAAAGAATAAGACATGTCCAGCGCAGATAAAAACTTAAGCACCTATTCGGGTGTCATTCCGGATCTATCTTCCAAGACATTCGGCATTGTAGTGGCTGAATGGAACGAAGAAATTACAGAACCACTTTACGAAGGTGCTGTTGAAACATTATTGAAGCACGGTATTCCAAAGGCAAACATCATTCGCATGAATGTGCCGGGCACGTTTGAATTAAGCCTGGGTGCGCAGCGATTTGCACAAAAGGTATCTATAGACGCAGTAATATGTCTGGGTTGTGTGATCCAGGGAGAAACAAGACATTTCGATTTCATTTGCCAGGCTGTATCTGCGGGAATCACAGATGTAAATCTGAAATATAATAAACCTGTAATCTTTGGTGTACTTACTACAGACAACAAAGAGCAGGCGTTTGACCGTGCCGGCGGCAAACATGGCAATAAAGGTGATGAAGCTGCTATCACCGCCTTAAAAATGCTGGCATTACCCTTTTAAATTATTCTCAAAATCAATCGTTAATTAATACAATGAAAGTTCTAAAATTTGGAGGTACTTCAGTAGGCAAGCCTGAGCGCATGCATTCAGTCGCAAAATTGATCTCTAGCCCTGACCCGAAGATCGTAGTATTATCTGCTGTTTCCGGCACAACCAATGCGCTTGTTGATATATCAAATAAATTATCAAATAAAGATTCCAAAGGAGCTGAAGAAGCTATTGCAAACCTGTTTGGTCCGTACAAATCATTTGTTGATGAACTGTATTCAACAGAAGCGGGCAAAGCAAAAGGCCATGCAATTGTAAAGACCTATCACGACCTGATCAGGAGTTATGTAGGCAAAGCTGATTTCGGTGACAAAGAAACAAGATTGTTTTTGGCGCAAGGCGAAATCATTTCAACGAATTTATTTCAGGAGTACCTGGTTGAACAAGGCTATTCATCAGCATTGTTGCCGGCATTGGATTTCATGAAAACAGATGCCGACAGTGAGCCGATGCTTGATTACATCGAAACAAAACTGAATGAGCAATTAGCAAAGTTTCCGAATAAACATTTATATATCACACAAGGGTATGTATGTCTGAATTCAGATGGTGAAGTTGACAATTTAAAACGTGGTGGCTCTGATTACACAGCAACCTTGATTGGCGCGGCTTTACGCATGGAAGAAATCCAGATCTGGACAGATATTGATGGTATGCACAACAATGATCCGAGAATTGTTAAACGTACATTCCCGATTCCGGAAATCTCTTTTGATGAAGCTGCCGAGCTTGCATATTTCGGTGCTAAAATTTTACACCCGACTTGTATCCGTCCGGCACAGGTACGTAAGGTGCCTGTACGTTTGCTGAATACAATGCAGCCTGAACAAAAAGGAACTGTAATCAACAACACACCGTCTGACCGCGATATTACTGCTATTGCAGCGAAGGATGGCATTACGGCAATCAAGATCAAATCAAGCAGAATGCTTTTGGCGCACGGCTTCCTGCGCAAAGTATTTGAAATATTTGAGAACTATAAAACATCCGTAGATATGATCACAACTTCAGAGGTTGCTGTATCATTGACGATTGATGACGCTAAAAATCTGGATCAGATTGTTAAAGAATTAAAAGAATTTTCAATTGTTGAAGTAGATATGGACCAGACAATCATCTGTGTGGTTGGTAATTTTGGCAAAGAGAAAACAGGAATCGGCAAACGTTTGTTTGATGCAATGGAAACAATTCCTGTGCGTATGATTTCTTACGGCGGAAGTTCTTCAAACATTTCTATTCTGATCAATGGCGGAAATAAAAATGAAGCCTTGAATGCATTGAATGAGAAATTGTTTTTTCATGCAGAGAAAGTATAGAGTATGAAGTACGGAGTACAGAGTATTAAGTACTAAGTCGACGATATAATTACATGCACTCATTGTTAATCGTTGAATAAATAAAAAAAGCGGAAGATCCCCGAAACTATCAGGCTCTTCCGCTTTTTTTATTCTTTGTACTCCATACTCTATACTTAATACTCCGTACTCTGTACTTTCAGAATCTCCCACACCAGCTCTGATTCAAAGCCACGTGAAATTAAATACTGCGCAATTTTGTAGTTCTTCTGGTATAAGTTTTTTGAAAGAATTTCAGTGGATTTCTTGTTGATAATTTGGTGGATAGTTTCTATATAATCACCCTCTGGAATTTCTTTTAAGGCAGATTTAATGCAATACGGACTCAAGTCTCTCATTTCCAGCTCTCTTATAATTCTGTTTCGTCCCCATTTTTTTACTCTGAATTTACCGCCAGCAAAAGCCTTTGCAAACCGCTCTTCATTCAAAAAGTTCTCCTGAATTAATTTTGAAATAATTACTTCAACTTCATCTGTTTTTATCCCATATTCGTATAACTTTGAGCGAACTTCCTGTTGGGTGCGTTCCTGGTAAGCGCAAAAAGATGCAATTTTTACAAATGCTTGAGCTGAAGTGTAAACTTTTCTAGTCTTTCTGTCTTCCATGGGATGGTTATAATTTAGATTACAAGATAATTGACAAATAAAAAAACATTAGCAATTCTATTAACGGCAAATGGTGTTTCAAGCTTTGCCCAAGGCTTTACTATGATGTCGATACCTTATTATTTTAATAAGATAGATGATTATTCTTTTTTCAGCTTAAGCTTAACAATCATTACCCTTGCTTCATTATTCTGGGCGCTTTATGCAGGCTCCATCATTGATGGTTTCAACCGTAAAGATGTATTCCTGGGTACAAACTTTGTCGGCGGTATCGTCATTCTTTCAATTGCTTCACTTGGCTTTAAAGAAGGTTCATTAACCAATATATTGATTATAATGGTATATGCATTAACCATGTTTGGTTATGTAATCCATTACCCCAATTTATATGCTTTCTCCCAGGAATTATCAAAGCCCAAAGATTACACGAAAATAACATCTTTAATTGAAATTGTTGGTCAGTCTACCGTAATGGGTTCTGCTATTATGGGTACCATGCTGTTGAAAGGCGTTGAAAATGCTCAGGTCCCATTTACAGATATTTATGTTACACTGGAAAGATGGGAGATTCATGAAATTTTTCTTTTTGATGCCATTGCTTATTTTGTTTCATTCCTGATCATTCTTCTGATCAAGTATTCGCCAAACATGAAGCTTGTCATATCCGATGAAGGCTCTCTGTATGAGCGTTTGAAAACCGGTTACATGTATCTTAAAAACAATCAGCTGGTAGCTTTATTCGGAATCTGTTCATTTGTAATCTTTATCGTGGTTTATATTGAGCAGTTTGCCTTAATGACTCCATACGTGTTGAATCACCTGAAAGAAGATGCTCCGGTATTAGGTCTTACAGAACTAATGTACGGTTTAGGAGCTTTGTTCTCCGGTGTAATTATCCAGACTTTGTTCAGTAAAATGCCGGTATTAAAAGCGGTTGTTTTATTAACCTTTGCAACGGGTGCAATATTCCTTTTGAGCTCTGTAACCTGTGCCGTTATTATTTTCATCAACGTGGCATTTCTGAAAGGATTTACCAACGCAGGTTCCAGAATTTTCCGCGTTACATATTTATTTTCATTGATTCCAAATGAATTGGCCGGCCGCGTAAACAGTTTCTTCAATGTGATGAACACGGTTTTCCGCTTGATCTTTCTTTCGATCTTTACACTGCCGTTTTTTATGGACGGCTCAAACATTGTATATGCATATGCAATACTTGCCTGCTTCTGCTTTATTGCCGGTATTGTATTGTTATTGAACTATAAGCAATTCTCTAAGCTAACGGAAAATATTTCGTCTCACGATGAAGAGCATTGACATATCAGTTGAACAGCTATCAACGATTGTTGGCGGAGAGGTTTTACAATCCGCGGATTCCGGTACCGTAATAAAACAATTAATACTCGACAGCAGAAAGTTGATGGCTCCGGCAGGAGCTGTTTTTTTTGCTATTGACGGTAAGCATCACGACGGCCACGCCCATATTGAAGAGTTATTCAATAAAGGTGTTCGTGTTTTTATTATTGAAAAAAATATTCCGCTTGAAAAAATTCCCGGCTCTACAGTAATACGGGTTAGCTCATCAGTCGCAGCCCTGCAGGCATGTGCTGCATATAGAAGAGCACAGGTTAGCATTCCGGTTATTGCGATCACGGGCAGCAATGCCAAGACCATTGTAAAAGAATGGTTGAGCCAGGTGTTGAACACAGAATATTCCATCGTTAAAAGTCCTCGGAGCTATAACTCACAAATCGGTGTTCCCTTGTCTGTGTGGGCAATCAATGAACGGCATACTATTGGAATTTTTGAAGCTGGTATTTCAACGGTTAATGAAATGCAGGCCCTGCAAAAAATCATTCGTCCCAACATTGGTATTTTTACCAATATAGGCTCAGCGCATGATGAAGGTTTTCATAACCGTCAGGAAAAAATCTATGAAAAGCTTAAGCTCTTTCTTGCATGTGATGCACTGATCTATTGTAAAGATCAGGAAGAAGTTGATGCGGAAATACATGCTGCCGGCATTCCTTCATTTAACTGGTCGCTGAAAGGCAAGGCTGCTGTTGAATACAGAATCATCGAAAAAGATTCTATACAAACAAAGGTCAGAGTATTGTTTAAAGATACCGAAGGAGTCCTCGATCTGCCTTTTGTTGATGAAGCGTCTGTTGAAAATGCATTGCACGTTACGACAACTCTTTTTTATCTGGGTTACTCTATACAGGAGGCTGCGCGAAAGGTACAGCTGCTGCTGCCATTGGAAATGCGGCTGGCATTAAAAGAAGCGAACGACGGTTGTTATGTCATTGATGATTCATACAATAATGACCTGGCAGGCTTATCCATTGCACTGGATTTTTTAGAGCACGTGAAGCAAAGCGAAACTAAAACAGTTATTCTTTCTGATGTGCTGGAATCGGGTCTTGATTCTACTGTGTTATATAAAGAAGTTGCAGCGAACTTAACGGCAGCCCATGTGCAGCGGGTGATTGCCATCGGAACAGAAATTCAGGAACTGAAGAAATCGTATACCGGAAAAGTGGATTATTATAATTCGACAGAAGATTTTTTTAAAGACCTCGCAAAATTCAGATTTCAAAGAGAAGTTATTCTTGTAAAAGGTGCGCGTATTTTTCAATTCGAAAAAATTGTAGCGCAACTGCAGCATAAAGTACACGAAACGGTTTTAGAGATTAATCTTGACGCGCTTATACATAATCTGAATGTCTATAGAAGCCGTCTGAAGTCAGGCACAAAGATCATGTGTATGGTAAAAGCCTTTTCCTATGGCAGCGGAGGTTTTGAGATTGCACAGCTGTTGCAGTATCATGGTGTAGATTACCTGGCGGTTGCTTATGCCGATGAAGGTGCACACTTGCGTGAAAACGGAATCACATTGCCAATTATGGTAATGAACCCGACGCTTTCAAGCTTTGATACCATTTTACGTTATGAACTGGAACCGGAGATCTATGAACCGGTGCTGTTGCAACAGATCATAGAATACGCAGCAGCAAAAAACAAGCACATAGACATACATATCAAGATTGATACGGGTATGAAGCGCCTTGGCTTTGAAAAAAAGGATATTAATGGGGTAGCAATGCTTTTGTCTTCCAATTCCAACATAAAAGTAGTGTCGGCCTTTACTCACCTGGCAGCTTCAGATAGTGCGGAGCACGACGGTTTCACCCAAAAGCAGCTTTCAGATTTTGATGAAATAACCGCAACACTGAAAAACACGTTACAATATTCTTTTTTAAAACATGCTGCTAATTCATCCGGCATCATGCGGTTTCCGCAGGCGCATTACGACATGGTGCGCCTGGGCATTGGTTTATATGGTGTAGAAAGCGCTGGTATGTATCAGAACGAACTGCAGGCAATCAGCGTATTTAAAACACATATTTCCCAAATCAAGGAAATCTCTGCGGAAGAATCTGTCGGCTATAGCCGTAAAGGCAGAGTGGCGAAAACATCGAGAATCGCGACAATTGCTGTAGGTTACGCCGATGGCTATAACCGCAGATTCAGCAATGGCGTAGGAGAGGTGCTTGTGAACGGCGTGCGCTGTCCCATCATTGGCAACGTATGCATGGATATGAGCATGGTGGATGTTACCGAAGCTAACGCCAGACAAGGTGATGAGGTGATTCTTTTCGGAGAAAACCCTACGGTGACGGAACTTGCCCAAAAGACGGGTACAATCGCGTATGAAATCCTGACGAGCGTGGGCGCACGGGTAAAGCGTATTTTTTATTCTGCCTGATTTATTTTTTATTCATTTAAAAGCTTACAATCTGATAAATATGATGTTAAGCACCCTTTAAGAAATTATAGCTATTTCTGTTGCAGAGCTAGCGCCTGCATTGTACCTTTGTTTACAATCAGTCTAAATAAAAATGCCTGTCTCTATCCCTGTTAAAACCGTTGCAGATCTACATATTGGCGAAAAAGGAGTCATTTGTGGTTTTACAGATGAAGAAACATCTTTAAAATTACTTGAAATGGGTTGTCTGCCGGGTTGTGAAATTGAACTGGATCGCAAAGCGCCTTTGGGCGATCCTATTTGTATTAAAGTGTGTGGTTATAACCTGTCCATGCGTCTGGAAGAAGCTTCAACCATTTTGCTTTCTTAATCCCGGCCATAAACATTATCTATAATACCCGATGAAAAGAGTAAAAGTAGCATTAATTGGAAATCCCAATGCCGGTAAATCTTCTCTTTTCAATTATTTAACGGGTTTAAATCAAAAAATAGGAAACTTCCCCGGTGTAACGGTAGATAAAAAAACCGGTGTTGCAAACCTGAGTCCTTCCATACAGGCCGATATCATTGACCTTCCAGGCACCTACAGCATATATCCGAGGTCTCTGGATGAGCAGGTAGTATTTGATTACCTTACAGAAACACTGCGCCAGCAGAACCCCGACATATTGGTGGTTGTGATTGATGCTTCCAACTTAAAAAGAAACTTACTGCTTTTTACGCAGGTAAAAGATCTGGGCTTTCCGGTTATCCTTGCCCTGAATATGCTTGACCTGGCAGAGAAAGGTGGCATCACGTTTGACCTGCCTGCCTTGCAGAAAGAATTAAATGTACCGGTTGTTGAGATTAACGCTCGCACCGGAAAAGGAATTGATTCGCTGAAAGCAGCCCTGGTATGTCCCGTGCATGTAGTGCCGGATAGTTTTTATAAATCGGCTGAAGTGGCTGGTCCGGTGGTTGACTATATCCGCAAGCGGTTTAAAATTACCAGCGATTACATGGCTCTGCTGCTTGCCCATCTGCACAAACGTACATCGATCTTATCCGACGAAGAAAAATCAGATATTTCTGAGCTGGTTGAAAAACACCACCTGCAGAGCAATTCCCTGCAGTATAGAGAAACATTGGCCCGCTACGAAACCATCCACGACATTATACATAAAGTCATGCGCGAAGATGCGCGCCAGGGGAAAATACGCTGGACCAAAAACATCGATCGGTTCGTAACACACCGGATCTGGGGTTATATGATTTTCTTCGTTGTACTGTTCCTGATTTTTCAATCCATATTTGCCTGGTCTGAATTACCGATGGTCTGGATTGAAGATAGTTTCGGTTGGCTGAAAGGCCTTATAGCGGGGGCTATGCCGGATGGTATTTTAAAAGACTTCATCAACGAAGGAATTATATCAGGTTTGCAGGGCGTGTTGATTTTCATACCGCAGATTACGTTCCTGTTCGCGTTTATAGCCATACTGGAAGAAAGCGGTTATATGTCGCGCGTGATGTTCATGATGGATAAGATCATGCGCCAGTTCGGACTTAGTGGCCGCAGCGTAGTACCATTAATCTCAGGGGTTGCCTGTGCGGTGCCTGCAATCATGGCAACACGCAGCATTGAAACCTGGAAAGAGCGTCTGATTACAATCATCGTTACGCCATTGATGAGTTGCTCCGCGCGTATCCCGGTATTTACCGTATTGATTGGTCTGATGATTCCTGAAACAACCGTATTAGGCATTTTTAACCTGCAGGGAATTGCACTGATGGGTTTTTACCTGCTGGGTTTCCTGATGGCAATAATCAGTGCATGGTTTTTAAAGATTATTCTGAAAGGAAAAGGGAAGAGCTATTTTATCATGGAGTTTCCTACCTATAAATGGCCGCGCCTCAAAAATGTTGTTACTTCCATTGTCGAAAAAGTGAAGACCTTCACCTTCGAAGCCGGAAAGATTATCCTTGTAATTTCCATTCTTTTATGGGTGCTTGCTACGTATGGTCCGGGTGATGCGATGAAACAGGCAGAAGAGCGTGTTGCTGCAGATTCTGCTGTTACGGTTCAACCATATGAGGCCCGGTTAGCTTCGGCAAAATTGGAAACATCTTATGCCGGACACTTCGGGAAGTTCATAGAGCCGGTGATCAGGCCGATCGGTTTTGACTGGAAGATAGGGATTGCCCTCATTACCTCATTTGCAGCAAGGGAAGTATTTGTGGGTACCATGGCCACCATTTATAGTGTAGGAAATGCTGAAGATGAATTATCGGTGCGTGATTCCATGAAAAATCAAACAGATGCCGAAGGAAATCCATATTACACCGTTGCCCGTGCCGGTTCATTACTCTTATTTTACCTGTTTGCCATGCAATGTATGAGTACTCTGGCAGTTGTATACAGAGAAACCAAAGGCTGGAAATGGCCGCTTATACAGTTTTCATATATGACTTTGCTTGCTTATGGCAGCAGCTTTATCTTTTTTCAACTGTTTCAATAGCCAGAAATTCTAATATTGTTTGTTCAAACAACAAATCTTACACTGCCTGATTATTAATATCCTAATACCACCTATTTATTAAAAAAAAACCCTTTTTGAATAAATAGCCCCAAAAAATCCCACATCAATACCCCTTTTCTCCGGATTACCATTTAAGCACAAGCCGAATAGGAGAGTATAGATTTGATTATTGTACTATTATATTAAAAAATTAAACTAATCTTACCTGAAAACCATTATAAGTAAATTAAATATTAAATTAGTCATATTATTGAGGTAAATATGATAAACATTGTTAATAAATTCAGTTTTGCTGTTTTAGTTGTTCTGAGTTTGTTCAGTATGCAGGTAAATGCTCAGATCAATACGCCTGCCGGAGCAACTGTCCCTTTCGGTTCAAATAAGTCGTATCCATATGGTATCATGCCAACCACTTTACCAACGAGTGGATCATATGGCAGCGCTTCTGAGATTGCGGATAAGTACAATTCCTGGAAGACGAATTACATAGAAAACTGTGGCACTGATAAAGCGAGGGTAAAATTTGACAATACTTCTGAAACAGTTTCTGAAGGAATTGGATATGGTATGTTATTGGCCGCTTATGCAGCGGATAAGGATTTATTTAACAGGCTTTGGGCTTATTACAAGCAATATAGAAATGGTAATGGTGTAATGCATTGGAAAATCAGCGGATGCAACTCTGTTATTGGCCAGAACGGTGCCACAGATGCTGAACTGGATGCTGCCATGGCATTGGTTGTTGCCAACTATCAATGGCCAAACACTACGTCTCCGCACAACTATAAGACAGATGCAGTTGCGCTGATCAATGCAATAAAATCGCATGAGATCAATGCTTCAGATTATACATTTGAAAATGGTGATACCTGGAAGCCGGCATGCAGAAACCCTTCTTACCAGGCCCCTGGCTATGCACGTGTTTTCAAGGTGTTCATGGCGGAAAACGGACAGGCAGCGAATGCATTCTGGGATAATGTCATTCAAAAGACAGAAAGTTTATTGATCAGCAATGCACACGCAACTTCAGGCTTAGCTACCAACTGGTGTACACCTGCTGGTCCGCCGAGTTCATCCTGCAGCGGCTCCGGAACAGCTCCGGATAAATTTGGTTATGATGCCTGTCGTGCTCCATGGAGGGAAGGGGTTGATTATATCTGGTATGGCCCTTCTGCCATGCAGACAATTACGAACAAACAAACAGCCCTCTGGATCAGTAAAGGTGGCGCAGGTTCTGTAAGAGGCGGTGATGGTATCAATCAGGATGGTTCCGGCAGCGGAGATCATAATGCAGCATTTGTTGGTCCGATAGGAGCCATGTCACTTTCTGCTTCCAATACAACGGCAAACCAGCAGTTTTGTAATGCCATGTATGCAGAGAATAAAAACGATGCTTTAACAAGCGGATATTTTACAAAAATTCTGCAGATGATCGGACTGTTTGTGCAGACAGGTAATTTCTGGAACCCATATACAATGTCTGTATCTACAACAACATCTGTATCACTTACTGCGCCTACTGTAACAACAGCCAGTGAAGGTGATGCCATTACGATCAGTGCATCAACAACTGTAACATCCGGTTCAATTTCAAAAGTAGAATTTTATGCCGGTACGGTTTTGATCGGTACAGATAACAACGCACCTTATTCCATCAACTGGACAGCAAATGCAACAGGCAGTGTGAGTATTACTGCCGTGGCAACAAATACCAACGGTGATGTGGCAACAAGCGCTGCTACAACAGTTTCCATTTATAAAGCTGTAAACCAGACAGGCACAGCGCCGGCAATAGACGGAACGGAAGGCACGATATGGAGTTCTGCCAGCACAGCAGCACTCAACAATGTTATTGACGGAACAATTTCAAACAGCGCAGATCTTTCTGCTTATTACAAAGCCATGTGGGATGCGAGTTATTTTTATCTGTTGGTCAATGTAACAGATAATACAAAAACCAATAATGCCGGCACCGATATTTACAATGATGATGCCGTGGAAGTTTTCTTCGACATTGGCAACAACAAAGCAACCACATACGGCGCGAACGATTTTCAATATACATTCAGGTGGAATGACAATACCATTTACGAAAAGAACAGCAAGATCACAGGTGTAACATTTGCCAAAACAGACAACGGAACAGGTTACATCATGACTATGCGTTTTCCATGGTCAACATTAACAGGTACACCATCGGTCAATCAATTAGTAGGTTTTGATGTAGCGGTTAACGACGATGATGACGGCGGTGCACGTGATGGTAAAATGGCGTGGTCGGCAACGCAGGATCAGGCTTGGACAAACCCTTCTTACATGGGAACAGTTGTGCTTAAAGGCAGCTCCTGTACAAACCCGTCAGCGGCAGGAGCAATAACAGGGATAGCAAGCACCTGTGCAAATTCAACCGGCATAACCTATTCAATTGCGAGCGTAACGGGAGCAACCGGCTATACCTGGACAGTTCCGACGGGAGCAACCATTACCGCAGGAGCAGGAACGAATTCCATAACGATTAGCTTTGGCACTACCGGCGGTACGGTAAGTGTGGTGCCTACCAATACCTGCGGCAGCGGGGCTGCTTCAAACACAACGGTTACGGTATCAGCAAGCGTAACACCTGCCGTAAGCGTTACTGCATCTGCAACAACGATCTGTGCCGGCACAAGCGTTACTTTCACAGCTACACCAACCAACGGCGGTACACCAACCTACCAGTGGAGAAAGAACGGCACAGACATTTCGGGAGCAACAGCCGCAACCTACACAGCAAGCACTCTGGCAAACAATGATAAAATCGATGCAGTAATGACCTCTACTGCAAACTGTCGTTCGGCAAATACAGCAACATCGGCGCAAACAACCATAACTGTGACTTCCAGTGTAACACCTGCCGTAAGCGTTACTGCATCTGCAACAACGATCTGCGCCGGCACAAGTGTTACCTTCACGGCTACGCCAACCAACGGCGGTACACCAACCTATCAGTGGAGAAAGAATAGTACAAATATTTCAGGCGCAACAGCGGCTACGTATACGGTAAGCACTCTGGCAAACAATGATAAAATCGATGTAGTAATGACCTCTACTGCAAACTGTCGTTCGGCAAATACAGCAACATCGGCGCAAACAACCATAACTGTGACTTCCAGTGTAACACCTGCTGTAAGCATTGCTTCATCTGCAACAACGATCTGCGCCGGCACAAGTGTTACCTTCACGGCTACGCCAACCAACGGCGGCACACCAACCTATCAGTGGAGAAAGAATGGTACAAATATTTCAGGTGCAACAGCGGCTACTTATACGGTGAGTACATTGGCAAACAACGACCAGATTGACGTGGTGATGACTTCAACAGCAAGCTGCCGTTCGGCAAATACAGCAACATCGGCACAGACAGTTATGACCGTTAATGCAAGTATAACGCCTTCCGTAGCTATTTCAGCTTCGGCAACTACAATCTGCGCCGGCACGAGTGTCAGCTTCACCGCTGTTCCGACCAACGGCGGTACGCCAACCTATCAGTGGAGAAAGAACGGCACGGCGATCTCAGGTGCAACCGGTGCTACATATGCTGCAAGTACATTAGTAAACAACGATAAGATTGATGTGGTAATGACCTCGACTGTAAATTGCAGAACGGCAAATACAGCAGCATCGGCACAAGCCACAATAACAGTCAATGCGAACGTTACGCCTGCAGTAACGGCCAGTGCCTCCCAAACAACGATTTGTACAGGCACAACGGTTAATTTCACTGCATCTCCGGTAAACGGCGGTACACCAACCTATCAGTGGAGAAAGAACGGAGCGAATATTTCGGGTGCTACTGCTGCCACGTATTCAACATCAAACCTGGCAAATAATAATACAATTGATGTAGTAATGACTTCCAATGCGAACTGCAGAACGGCCAATACCGCTACATCAGGTCCGGTTGTTATTACAGTCGCAACTGCAGTTACTGCAGCAGTTACCATTGAAGTGAATCCCGGCAGTACGGCATATGCCGGTCAGGCTGTAACATTCACTGCATATGCAACCAATGGTGGAAGCAACCCTGCATACCAATGGAAAATAAACGGCGCTCCTGTTGAAGGCGCAACGGCTGCAACATATACAACAACTGCCTTAACAAATGGGAATGCGGTAAGTGTTACCATGACCTCAAATGCAAGCTGCGTGTCCGTTCAGTCTGTGAATTCAAATTCAATCACGATGACTATCAAAGCAAATCCTGCCTTTGATTCGTCCGTAACAGGCCCAGGCTCCGTAAATGCAAACCAGACAACCGTTATTTATTCCGTTTCTTCCCAGGATGGCATGACGTATAATTGGACAGTACCTGCAGGCGCAACGATCGTAAGCGGACAAGGCACGAATGCCATTGTTGTGAATTTCGGATCAACAGGAGGAACGGTTTCTGTGCTTGAAACAAATCCATTGGGTCAGACAGTCTCTGTTTCCAAAACAGTAACGATTAGTACTGCTACACCGGTACTGGTGGGCTCCGGCGAAGTACAGATCTCTGTGTTCCCGATTCCTTGTAATGATGTATTGAATGTAAACATGCAAATAGCTACAGGAACAGTTGTAAGCTATACATTCATTGATATGGCCGGCAATACGATCCAGGGCGGTACATTTGAAAGCAGCGGTGATGCGGGTCAGCTTGCCTTGCATATGGCTGCAGGCATGTACCAGCTGGTACTGCATTGGGATGGGAAAACACAGATCAAAAAGATTATTAAGTATTAATGATTACAAAACTCTCCAAGGGTTTAAAACCCTTGGAGAGTTGGAGCAACAAAAAGGCGAACCGTTTAGGTTCGCCTTTTTGTTGCTGATTTCCGAAGGAATTTTTATTTCGCAATCAATTCTTTTCTATTCAAAATAGACTCTACAAAACGCAGGTCATTTTCAGTA
Organism: Cytophaga sp.; assembly: GCF_051961495.1. Taxonomy (NCBI): domain Bacteria; kingdom Pseudomonadati; phylum Bacteroidota; class Cytophagia; order Cytophagales; family Cytophagaceae; genus Cytophaga; species Cytophaga sp. Next base: position 61,525 of record NZ_JBQCDF010000005.1, read on the forward strand.
AAGATCTTATAAGGCAACAATAAAAACTGTCCTCTGCCCATCATGAATAAGAAATCTTCTTTACGCTTATAAACTTTCTTAAACATTTCCCATTTAACCGGGCTACCTTGTCTTTCGTTCAGTTTAATTAAGATCTGACGGCTGTCTATTTCATAGCTCATACGCTCAAACATCATCTTGCTTTGTTCCATTTGGGAAGCACCTAAAAACTGGATGTACCAGAAGAGCGTATATAAAGCTGGAACCAATATTGCAGGGATAATGAACCACCATTTTTCATCCGGTAATACAAATGCTACGCATCCCAATAGAAAAGGAAATACAATGTACCACCACTGTTCTTTTGCAATGGACCATAAACCTGCTTTGATAAATTCTTTCGGGGTTAACTGGTATTTTTTTGTTTTAACAATCATGTATAATTTTAATTTATTGTTCTATTCAGTCAATTTTCCTGCAAGGTAAGCAAAAATCTTTTTTCTGGCCTGTCAAATTCCGGTGTGTACAGGTAAAAGATTAAAAGGCCTTCAGGCTCATATCTTTACTTTTATAACTGTGGCTGAGGGAACCGATGGAAATATAATCAACGCCGGATTCGGCAACGGCTACAATAGTGTTTTCATTGATCCCGCCGGAAGCCTCCGTTTCAGCTTTATGGTTGATCAGTAACACGGCTTCCTTCATCTGTGCCGGCGACATATTATCAAGCATGATCCTGAAAGCGCCGCCTTCTTCCAGGGCTTCCTGCACTTCTTTCAGGTTGCGCGTTTCGATTTCTATCCTTAGGTCTTTTCCGGTTTCCTGTATATACTTTTTACTATGCTGCAATGCCTGTTTGATTCCGCCTGCAAAATCAACATGATTATCTTTCAGCAGGATCATATCAAAAAGACCGTAACGATGGTTTACACCGCCGCCGATTTTAACCGCCCATTTCTCCAGCATGCGGAAGTTAGGAGTGGTTTTACGGGTATCAAGCACTTTGGCTTTGGTATGTGCGATCAGTGACTGCAGCTGGTTGGTATAACTGGCAATGCCGCTCATACGCTGCATGGTGTTCAGTACAAGACGTTCCGCCGTTAAGATGGAATGTACTGAACCCGAAACCGTCAATGCGATCTGACCCGGTTCGAAGCGGTCACCATCTTTCATGTTTATGGTTAGCTGCAGCGCAGGATCCACACATTCAAAGATACGCTTGGCCACGTCCATGCCGGCCAGTATGCCTGAATCTTTCAGGATCAGTTGTGCCCTACCCTGAACGCCTTTGGGAATGGAGGCTAAAGAAGTATGGTCACCATCGCCTACATCTTCTTGCAATGCCTGGTGAATGAAGGTATCTATAGCTTCCGGTGTAATGTATGAATACTGCATAAAGGCAAAATTAACTTTTATCCGTTAAAAATTCAGGATTCATATAGAGATAAATATCATTGGAGTGTATAGCTGCTGATGGAATGTATAGAAACAGAAAGTCCTCCGTCCCGATAGCTATCGGGACGGAGGACTCCTGTGAAAATATACTATATAAAACGAACCATTTGAAATTACTTACGCTCAATTACGATCGAGTCGATCAAATACTTACCGCTTACCGGCTTGATCACCATTGTTACCCGCATGGTTCCGCCCGCATAGGCATATTCGCCGATCGTAAATTTAAAATCCTCTTTATCAAGAACCTTATGTATATAAGTGAAATTGACAGGAGGAAACTTCTTCATGAAATCACGCATCACAAATTCGGCCTGGGTACGACTGTAATTGTTACGGTCCTGATCCGGAAGCTGAATTTCGACCATATCGCCCATATACGTAGTCAGCTCTTTTGAATTCGCTGCCTTTACGGAAAGGCGGATCTGTTCAATGATGTCACCAATTGGTTTTGCTGTTTGTGCTTGAGTATCATTTATTTGAAACAATGCGCAGAACAGAGCAGAAAATAAAACAAAATGTGAACGTGAAATCCTTTTCATATACAGTTGTTTAGAGCCAAAATAGTGCCAATAAGTGTGATTCAGACAAATTAATTTACTTTCGTAGGGTTTATCCAACAATTCTTTACAGTAAAGAACTGAAAACCAGTAAATGAAATGGTTTAACAATTTTTATTGTTTCGTTGGTAGCGTAAACACCGGAAGTATTCATGCATGAGTTAAGTTAATACAGTCTAACTACGAAAAAAAAGTATTTAAGTAATCGCTATTGACAAATGCTTATGAATGAAATACTTCAAACTTTAAATACATAATTCAGATACTCACAAAATTTATTCATAATTTTATACCTCATTTACAAATATTAAACTCTATTAATAATGAATAAGAAAGTACTATTAATGATTCTTGATGGTTGGGGCTTGGGTACAAATCCGAAGGTTTCAGCGATCGCTGCAGCTAAAACACCGTTCATAGATTCACTATTTGTAAATTATCCGCACAGCAAACTGGAGGCTTCTGGCCTGGCAGTAGGTTTGCCTGCGGGCCAGATGGGCAATTCAGAAGTAGGACACATGAATATCGGAGCAGGAAGAATTGTATATCAGGATCTGGTAAAAATAAACCTTGCTGTTGAAAATAAAACCTTAGGCAATGAGCCGGCGCTAAAAGATGCATTTGACTATGCAAAAAAGAACAATAAGAAAGTTCACTTCATAGGTCTTGTGTCTGATGGCGGTGTGCACTCACACATCAACCACGTAAAAGGTTTGTGTGCGATTGCTAAGGACTATGGTTTGAAAGATGTTTTTGTACACGCCTTTACAGATGGCAGAGATTGTGACCCGAAAAGCGGTTACGGCTTTGTTAAAGAACTGCAGGAATCCATGGCCGGTACGGCAGGTAAAGTCGCTTCTATTATAGGAAGATATTATGCGATGGATCGTGATAACCGTTGGGAACGTGTGAAACTGGCATACGATGTAATGGTTCATGGTACCGGCACGCATTCAACAGACGCGTTAAAGTCTATCCAGGAATCATACGATGCAGGTGTAACGGATGAATTCATCAAGCCGGTGGTTATGGTAGATGCGAATGATAAACCGGTAGGCAACATTGAAGCAGGGGACGTGGTAATCTGTTTCAACTTCCGTACAGACAGAGGACGTGAAATCACGGTTGCATTAACACAGAAAGATTTCCATGAGCAGAACATGTATAAGCTGGACTTATATTATGTGACAATGACCAACTATGATGATACCTTTAATAATGTAAAGGTGATCTTCGATAAGGACAACCTTTCAAATACCTTGGGCGAAGTGATTGAAGGTGCCAACAAAAAGCAGATTCGTATTGCCGAAACTGAAAAGTATCCGCACGTTACCTTCTTCTTTTCCGGAGGCAGAGAGGAACCATTCAAAGGTGAAAAAAGACTCATGGCTGCTTCTCCGAAAGTGGCAACCTATGATCTTGCCCCTGAGATGAGCGCGAATGAAATTAAAGACAAGATTATCGTTGAGTTAAAGACCAAAGAACCGGATTTCATCTGCCTTAACTTTGCGAACCCGGATATGGTTGGCCACACAGGTGTATTTGAAGCTGCGGTGAAAGCGTGCGAAACCGTAAACGACTGTGCCGAAGCAGTAATCAATGTAGCATTGGAGAATGGCTATTCTGCGATCGTAATTGCTGACCATGGTAATGCTGATTACATGATCAACGAAGACGGCACGCCAAATACAGCACACACAACCAATCTGGTTCCATGCATTCTGGTAGACAAGACATATAAAGGAACATTAAAAGACGGTAAACTGGGTGATCTGGCACCAACAATCCTTGAATTAATGGGTATTGCCAAGCCGAAAGAAATGACTGGAGTTTCTTTGTTATAAGAATATATATTTAAAGAATAGGTT
>NZ_JBQCDF010000006.1:0-8240 GCF_051961495.1 Cytophaga sp.
ACAATAGTTTCAAAAAAAATGGATTCATGTAATATTTCATTAGAATTTAAGAATCTATTTTTTGAATCTGGCGGGCAATCTCTTACTAAGCCTTTGCAGTTTAAATCGATTTATTGATTCAATTCATTCACTTTTTCAATAAAATAAAAGGAGTCCTTTGAATCTATTTTCAAAGGACTCCTTTTAAATATCTATTACTTCAGATGTAATCAATTGCTTTAAAACAATCGATTTTATTGACTAATATTATTTTATCAGGACGATCATACCTGTATATATTTCAGCACCCAAGTGTACTTTTACGATGTAAGAGCCATCCGGAAGATCTAAAGGCACAAACGTATTTCCCGCTTCCAGATTTTTATTAGAAATCGTAGTAATGCTGTTGCCTGTTACGTCCAGAATCTCTATCATTGATTCCATACCTGCATAACGCTGTGTCTGAATATAGAAACCAGGTCGTGTACTTGAGTTGATTGCTACCCCACCCGCTTTGCTTGCCGGCTGAATACCGGTTGTTACCGTAGTGCCGGTGCCGGTTGTTGCTTCAGTTACACGAAGCTGAAGCTCAAACCGGTTCACATCATCTGCTTTCAATCCATTGAATGTATATGCTTCTTTTATTGTACGCTCCACGCCTAGTTTTTTATCCACCAATACATATTCATATGTCTGATCATCATTTGTAATCGTCAATATATACTTACCATCAGCCGGCAATTTTGCAGCCAGCGGTATAAACTTCGCAGAATCCGGTGATGCGTATGAATTGATTGAATACAATTCACTGCCTGCCGTTGTATATAAAGAAGGCATCAATGCATTATTGATAATCTTGTGTGCATCAAACTGCTGATCAAATGCATTTGTTGCATTTTCGTTGAAGCGGATCACCGTTTCGTCATTCTTTGTTGCGGATGAATCCTGAATAAGGATACGAATCACAACATCTGCTGCTGTTCTCAAATATGTTGGATTCTGATTATTCACACGAGCGTCGTTATTAACAGAAACACTTGAATTGCCGCCTGTCCCTGTAAGACCTACCAATACAGCCTGCATCGGTGGAATATATCTTGTTGCTCCATTTACTCCTACACCTGCCACATAACTGGCTACGCGATTGTTTGCAGCATCCCAGTAATAAACAGCATCTCCAACATTGGTCTTTGTCCAGCCCGAAGCATTATCCCAGTCGATTGTTGAAGGATAAGGGTTGGCCACCAACAAATACTTACCCGTTGCTGTATTCGGATACGCAGGACCTGTCAAAGCAAAGGTATGGTCATATGTACCGGTGAAAACCAATGGCGCTGTCGCCGGAAGTGATAGCGAGAACCCTGTGCCCAATGGCATGGCTGTCGTTGAATTTGTAACAGCCGCCCAGTTTTGAGATGAAAAAGTACGGCTATACATTTTCCAGTAAGGGCTTACATAGATCGGTGTCGTTGCCGCTACCTGCGCAGAGGTTACTCCGCTGAATGGTGCGCCAATGTAGTGTGTCTTCGCAACCACAGTATCTCTCCTGCCTGTAACCATACCGGAAATACTACCCAGGTCAGATGAAGAATAACCGATGTTACCCCCATTATCAAAATTGATGGTCAGGTTAGAATTGGTTGTCAACACGCCTTTGCTCAATGATAGTGTACCATTTACAGTCAGTGGAGATTGAAGGGCAACACCCGCAGTATTATTTATCACTGCATTATACAATACCGGCACGCCGGTGATCTTCTGTGCAGTATTACCCTTGAAAGCTACCGTAGAACCTGCAACTGTTGATAATGTTCCTTCATTGATCAGATCACCATACACATTTAACGTTCCTGTTGATGCAACACTTACAGATGCGCCTGAATTGATACGTAGCTTGTAAACAGACATAGTTGTTGCTATTACCGGGTAATAAGGAACACCGGTTGGGATTATGGCAGTATCGGATGCTGCCGGGACAAAACCATAACTCCAGTTAGATGCTGTAGTCCATGCTGTACTTGTTGCACCGGTCCATGAGACAGCACAGATATTGATGGTAGCTGTAACAGGGGTTCTTGAAGCCGATTTACAGCCGTTGGCTACTGCTTCTACATAATAAGTAGTAGTTGACGATAAAGAAGGAATGGTATAATTTTCTCCTGTATATATACTTGATCCGCTTGCAGCTGCTGTATACCAAAGCACAGACCCGTCACTGGCCGCTGCTCTGATTGTAACAGCGCCTGTTCCGCATCTTCCTGATGATACTGTACTGGTGATTGCCGGATTGTTTTTTACCGTCAATACAAAGCTTGAATACAGGACGCTAATTTTTAAAGTTTTTGCTGTTGTACCGCAAGGATTTCCAAATACAGTATTTGTGGCGTCTACCGAAAAGGTATTTTTACCTAAACTTGCAGCTTCAACAATAGATACAGAATTTGCGGCATTACATGCTGAAGTACTTAACGTTGGACAACTACCTGTCGGTGTACCGTAACTCGCAAAGGTAACTTTTGCAAATGTACCATTGCCCGGGGCTGTCATCATTATATACCCGCCTTCGTTTGCAACGCCACACAAGCTGGATGCCGCGCAGATCGTTTCACAGCCGGTTGTACTGTTCCGGATCATAATTACGGCACCATACACGCCTGCTGTTGATGTCAATCCTGTCAATGGTATAGTACCTCCGCTTAATGTTGAATAAGCAACATCTGTAATACCGGCTGCATTCGCAGCGTCAGACCAATTAATTGAATATTGATCCGGTGAATTCACCGGAGATGTATAAGCAACACTTGCAGATGCCTGACCCGCACAGATACTCGGATATGTACCTAAAGTCACAGATGGTTGTCCATTGATGGTAATTGTTTTTGTAGATGTAACTGCAGGACATGTGCCATTTCCTGTTGCAGTTAAGGTTAGTGTTTTACTTCCGGCAGAAATATCTGTCGCACTTGGTGTATAGGTCGCATTCGTAAGTGAGCCCGCATTAGCAATTGTACCGGTACCGTTGGATGTCCAGGTAATTGTGTTATAATCAGCTGCACTTGAACCTGCAGTAATACTCACTGCTCCTGTTGAGGCGCAAGTCGATACTGCAGTACCTGAAGCTACTGAAGCTGCTTTGGTAATTGTTATTGTTTTCGTTGAAGTTGCATTTGTACATGTACCGTTCGCTATAGCCGTAAGAGTCAATGTTACACTACCGGCAGTAATATCTGCTGCACTCGGTGTATAAGTTGCAGTTGTCAACGAAGCCGGATTCGCAAATGTACCTGTGCCGCTACATGTCCAGTTTGTACCACTATTATTCGTAGAGCTTGAACCTGCAGTGATGTTAACTGCTCCTGTTGAAGAACAGGTAGCAACCGATGTACCCGCAACCACTGTTGGCGGTGCTGTTATGGTAACTATTTTTGTGGAAGTAACACTTGCGCAGGTACCATTGCCTGCTGCTGTCAATGTCAGTGTTCTGCTTCCCGCAGTTATATCTGCTGCACTTGGTGTATAGGTTGCTGTTGTCAATGAAGCAGCGTTCGTAATTGTACCTGTTCCGTTTACTGTCCACGAAACGTTTGCGTAGTTTGCTGCACTTGATCCGGCGGTAATGTTAACGGCTCCTGTTGAAGAACAGGTAGCAACCGCTGTGCCTGCAACCGCTGTTGGCGCTGCTGTAATCTTTACAGTTGTTGTAGAAATAACTCCACAGGAAGTTGAGTATGAAACCGTATAGGTCCCGGCAGTACTTGTCCCTGGATTTATTTCACCTGTTGCTGAAACAATTGATAACCCTGAAGAAGATGAGAATGTACCACCGGTTATTCCTAATACCGTAGGAATATCAGACGTTACTGTTTTACAGAATGAAGTAGCTGAATAGCTTATTTTTGTATAGTATACAACAATTGTTACCTGGCCGTTAGCACCATTACCGCCATTACCTGTACCGGCATTACCGCCACCGCCGCCGCCTGGTAAGCCACCTATTGCTCCGTTGGCATTTGTTACGCCACCGTCACCACCGGCCCCGCCGCCAGTTACAGCTGTTCCGCCGGAACTGCCTGAGCCCGGTGTCGTATTTCCTGCATTGTTTCCATTTGCTGCAGTACCTGCAGATGCACCGGCACCTCCACCCGGAGAAGCTGAATTGGGAGCAACGATATCAGAACCATTACCGCCTGAGTAACTCAGATCACCACCGGAACCAGTACCTCCTGCTCCGCCGCTGCCTGAAGGTGTTGCAAAAGATTGTCCACCTGCACCACCTGTAGCAGTTATGGTAGTTGAACCAATAGAAGCTGTTGAAGCAGCGCCGGCATTCCCGTTACCGGAAACCGTTGCACCTGTACCGCCGGTACCTACTGTAACAGTTACCACATCACCGGCCGTAACCGGAATTGTTTTCTGCGCATAACCACCGCCGCCGCCGCCGGTACCTTTAAGGTTTGAATAGCCTTTGGAGCCACCACCGCCGGCGCCCCAGACTTTTATAACAGCAGCTTTAGCACCTGCGGGCATCGTATATGTTCCTGATGCCGATAATGTTGTTGTAATCTGGCCGCCATATACGGTTACCGTATAGGTTGCTGTCGCGCTGGCACAAGGAGCATTTGACACAGTCATTGTAAGCGTAACCGTATTTCCGATATCTGCAGAAGTTGGAGTATAAACCGGAGTCAATGTTGTTGCACCTGAAGTGATAGAACCGGCGCCATCTTCTGTCCATGCAATCGTTCCGTTGCTTGCACTTGCACCGCTAACCGTAGCTGTTGCTGTATGACAAACAGATTGAGAACCACCTGCAGTTGCTGTAGGTACCTGATTGATTGTGATTGTTTTTGTTGAAGTAACATTCGTACATGTTCCGTTTCCGGAAGCAGTTAATGTCAGAATCTTACTTCCAGCTGAAATATCTGAAGCACTTGGTGTGTAGGTTGCTGTTGTTAATGAATTCGGATTGGCTATCGTGCCTGTTCCATTTACCGACCATGCAATACTTGAATAGTTTGTTGCGCTTGCTCCTGCTGTAATATTTACAGCTCCGCTGGTAGCGCAAGTGGAGAAATTGGTTCCGGACACAACTGTAGGTGCTGGAGTAACTGTCAGCAACCCGCTTGAGCTTAATACTGATCCGCACGTCCCTTGTACGAACACGGAATAGGATTTATTGTTTTGTGCACTTGTTACACCTGTTAAAGTAAGTGTTGCTGTGCTTGTTCCGGAATAAATGCCGCCATCGGATAAATTAACACCGGACTCTTTCCACATATATGTTAACCCTAAACCTGTTGCAGAAACCGAGAATGCAGTGGTAGCTCCTGCGCAAACAGCACTGGCTGCCGGTTGTGCAGCAATTGCTGTTGCAGGGTTTACTGTTACCGATACTGTAAATGCACTTCCTGCGCCACAGGAAGACGTCGGTGTAACTGTATAAGTAGCAATAACAGCGCTTGTGGATGTGTTTGTTAATGTTTGTCCGATGGAAGTTTGTCCGCTTGCCTGTGCACTTCCTCCGGTGAAGGAAGTTCCTGATGGCGCTGTCCATGTATATGTAGTACCTGCAGGCACACCTGTAGGTGTAACAGAAAATGCTGTTCCGCTGCATGTCGTAGCGGTTTTAGCTGTAACCGATGGTACTGAATTCACCGTCAGTACAGCACTATTACTAAGCACAGAACCACAGGTTCCCTGTACAAAAACAGAATAGGATTTATTATCCTGTGCCGATGTAGCTCCCGTTAATGTTAATGTCGCGCTTGTTGCTCCGGAATAAATTCCTCCGTTGGAAAGGTTAGCTCCGTTTTCCTTCCAGATATAAGTAAGCCCTGCACCTGTTGCAGCAACGGTAAAGCTTGTATTTGAGCCGGCGCAAATGGTGTTCGCAACCGGTTGTGAAGTTATGGTTGTAGATCCGGATACGGTCACTGTATAATTCTGTGCACCTGAACATCCTCCGGAAGTTACAGTATATGAAATAACTGAAGTACCCGCTGCAACACCTGTGACAACTCCGGATGAACTTATTGTTGCAGCACTTGTAGTTGCGCTGCTCCATACGCCACCGGCAGTAGCATCTGTAAGTGTTGTTGTTCCGCCGGCACAGATCGTATTTGTTCCTGAAATCGCAGCTACAGTTGGAGCATTACTCCAATAAGCTGAAGTAATAGTTAGCGTATTACTGTTATATGTTTGTCCGCTGAGTGTATATTGTCTTTTATAGTAAGTGTATTGCACAGAAGAAGATCCTGTCGCAGTATAATTCTGTGCGGTGGCACCTGATACGTTAGAAAAACCAGAGGTGGCACTTGTTGTACTTACCAACCATTGATAGGTTGCCCCTGATATGGCAACACCTGTCATTGCAACCACTCCTCCACTACAAGTGTTGGTGTTATTTGAGGAAATAAGGTTATTACCGGAACAAGGTCCTGTGGTACAACTGTAACGCTGACCAAAGACAGAACCCTGGTAGCTATCAGCATCCAATGAACCGCTGGTGCTTAATGTACCCGTACCTGTTACATTAGCTGTATTATTGCCGGATTGATAATTACCATTTACATAAACATTTCCATTAATTACAAGACTGCTGTTTGAATCATGCTTAAGATCGCCGCTGACATATAAATTAACACCGGAGCCTACAGTTAATGCAGTACTTCCTGTAAAATAAGCGCCGGCATTTGAAGGCCCTATAATGGTATCATTTCCTGAGCCTGTGTAAGACAACTGCGCTGTACCATCCATCTTAAAACCGCCCCCACGAATCTGCATAGACCCGGCTATGGATACATTTGATGCCGCTGTTTCATACAAACCCAGGAGTGAGGAAACAGAACCGGCGTTTACAATTACCGAACCGCCTGACTGAATATCGAATGCTGTTGTTGCCGTACTATTCACACTGATTGCTGCTGTTCCGCTGGAAGCTCCCGGATTAACAATCAGCTTCCCTCCATTTTGTACAACAACCGAACCATTAGTCGTAGTACCGATTGTAAGCAATCCGTTCACAATAACGGTCGCTCCGGTCTTTATAATTAAAGAACCCGCTGTTGCATTTCCTACAGTTAAACTCCCGGTAAAGGTTGTTATTCCGCCGGAAACAGTTACTGTACTATTATTAGAAATGGTACTCGCTCCTGTATATGTCTGCGACGTGGAAATTGTCTGACTGGAAGTTGAGTTCAGCTGAGCCATTGCCAAAAGGCAGGTGCTTAAAAACAATAACGTAAAAGCTATCTTTTTAAAAACCGGCACGCTGTTGTGTATAAGTGTATTCATAATAATTTGATTACGTTCGTTTACTGCAAACATTTGCTATGCTAAAGAGATTTGACTTATTTTTACAAAGCCCTGTAAAACAGCATCAGATTTTTACAAAACTAACGCAAGTGCCTCAAAATCGGTTTTTTGAACGATTTCAGCAGTATGTAATATGTTCTTATACAAACTGTCTTATTCTTTACAATTGTAAAGTCAAAAGGGAAAAACCAGCTCATTCAGTTAAAAAAACACTATTATTTGTTTAAACAATTATTTATCAAATGTAAGTTTATCCATTAATAAGAGTACGGATGAAAGGAAAGTAAAGAAATAGAGCTAAACCGCTAGGTCGCGTGAACCAGCGGTATTTTAGCAAAACATCAAAAAAAATAGTAGAAACATCTGCAGTGATCAATCTTATCAACTGCAAATGTTTCTACCATATATAAGGACGTATAATCCACTCAAGGATTATACGTATTGTAAGAATCCTGATTAAACCGGCGTTTCTTTATTGTTTAACCAGAACTATCATACCGGCAAAGGTTTCTGAGCCAACATGCACTTTAATCAGATAAGCACCATCCGGTAAATCGAGCGGCACAAATGTTGTACCCGCTCCCAGCTTTTTACCTGCAATCATATCTACACTATTACCTGTAATATCCATGATTTCAATTTCAGCCTCTGAACCTGCATAACGTTGTGTCTGAACATGGAACCCGCCTCCTGCACGTGAACTGATATCCAGGCCTCCGGATTTACCTGTGGTTTGAATACCTGTTGCTGTTGTCCGCAAATGCAATTCAAAGCGGTCCGCATCATCGGCTTGCAGTCCGTTAAATGAATAAGATTTATTAATTGCCTGCTCAACGCCCAATTGCTTATCCAGCAATGTATATTCCAGATCCGGATTGTCATTCACAATTGTCAGCGTATACTTACCATCTGCCGGTAATTTAACTGCTACCGGTATAAATCTTACT
>NZ_JBQCDF010000007.1:0-7088 GCF_051961495.1 Cytophaga sp.
GATGATGTTGGTGCCGCCAAGTGTTTCTACCGCGGAAAGTTTTTTTACCACGGCATTTCTTTTAGCCATTAAAAGCATGCCATGGGAGAGTGCAATTGTTGTAACAATCGGAAGTCCTTCCGGAAAGGCTGCTACAGCCAGTGCTATAGCGCTTTCAAATATCAGCATCCATCCCTTTTCCTGAAATACACCCGTTGCTGCAAATACAGCAGTCATGATTAATGTAATCCATATTAATTTTTTACTTAAGCTGGTTATTTTTTCATCCAGCGGTGTTTTTTTATTTTCAGATTTTTCTACCAGCGATGTAATGGTGCCAAGCTGTGTATCTTTTGCTATGGCAGTAATCAACGCCTTTCCGTTTCCATTGACAACAGACGTTCCCTTGAACACCATATTATGCTGGTCACCTAAACCTGTTCCAGCAGGGAGTTGTTCCGGATTCTTTTCAGCCGGCATAGATTCACCTGTAAGCGATGATTCATCACATTTTAATTGATTGGATTCAATGATGCGCGCATCGCCTGGAACGATGTCTCCGGCTTCCAGCAAAATAAGGTCACCTGGTGTCGTATTTTCTGCAGGTATTTCCTGTTCGTTTCCATCGCGGATTATTTTTGTTTTTATAACATCCATTTTCTTCAACGCATTCATGGAGTTTCTTGCCTGAAGTTCCATGAAAAAACCGATAACCGCATTGATAAGAATAACAACTAATATGGCAGCAGTTTCTATTAAATCTTTGAAATATAAAGACACGGCTGCAGCTGCTATAAGTAAATAAACAATAGGGCTTTTAAACTGTAGTAAAAAAATGATCCAAATACTTTTTTGTTTTTGAGCTTCATAGATATTCGGTCCGAATTCCCGGATTCGTTTATCAGCTTCCGAGTTAGTTAAACCTTTTTCCGGATCGGTTTGGAGATCTCGTATAAGTGTGTCGGCAGATATTGTAAATGGATCTTCAATCGGGTATTTTATACTCATAGCTGAAAGGGGATTTTTTTGTAAGCTATAAGCTCATGGAAGAATAGTTGTTACATAAAAAGCGTTTTTATTAGTATTTTATTCATGTGTATTTTATATAAATATTTTCAGATATTATGGAATTATTAAGGTGCTGTTTATGTTATATATTTGTACTCAAACCCAGCTACATGAGAACCATAAAGAAACTATGTATTATAACGGCTATTATAGCATTTCTGCCTTTTGTTGCGCATAAAGCCCTAAGTGCAGATGATGATAAAAATACCGTGCCCAAAGCAACTAATATAAGCGGTCTGAACCCGGAAGTATACGCGTATGCATTGAAAGGATTTAATTCCATCCAGGATTCTCTGCATAAGAACTTCAGGTATCTGGCTGTAGTGGATTTCTCTAAACCTTCTACAGAAAGAAGATTCTATTTGATTGACCTGACAGATACTTCATTGGTTTGCACAGATTATGTTTGTCATGGTAAACATTCAGGAGAAAATTATACTACAAGTTTCTCAAATGAGGCCGAGTCAAACAAATCCAGCTTAGGGTTTTATATGTTATCTGAAAGTTATATGGGCCAGCATGGTTTATCCATTCGTATGGATGGCCTTGATAAAGGGTTTAATGATAATGCACGCAAGCGTGCGATTGTAATGCATACAGCAGATTATGCTGATGGAAAGCTATGCAAGGAGCAAGGGAGGTTAGGACGTAGTCTGGGATGTCCGGCGTTACCTGCAGGAACATTTAATACTATTGCACCACAGGTAACCAACAATGCATTGATCTTTCATTACTACCCCGATACAAATTATTTAAACACATCGGTTTGGTTGCATTGACTAAGTTTAGTAACTTAGGTATATATGTACAAACCTCTAGTAATACTTCTTTTGGCGGCTGCTGTTAGCAGTGCCTGTTCAAAGAAGACAATCCCTTCCAAGCAGGTTACCGTTAAGGTGCCGGATGTTATTACAAATCCCGTTTCCGTTTTTACGAAGGATGGGTTTGAATCCAATAAAGATTTTATTCATCAGAAAATACAAAAAGCGGATTCAACGGGCAATGGCATCGTTGCTAATTCTTATATATATAACTATACCAATCCTGTTTTTAAGATTTATGAGAAAAACAGTTATGAGCCTTTCTGGTCAAACCAAAAAAGGGTAGAAGATGCTATGGCCGTCTTAAAAGCAAGTGAACAGGAAGGCCTGAGTCCGAATGATTATAACTGTAAATTACTGGAATCTATTTATGCTGCCGCGCTAAAAGATAATAAAATAGATGAAGCAGAAGCATTGGACATTGAGCTGATGCTTACATCATCCATGTACAAGTATGTACATCATTTGTATTCAGGTAAGCTTGATCCGGTAGCAATTTATCCGGAATGGAACTATCAGCGGCCATCCAAAGAATTGATTACAGATTCATTACTGTCAATTTTTTTTAATAAAAATGTAGATCAGATACCGGCTCGTTTTCGTCCGGAAAACTATTTTTATAAGTCGTTAAAAAACGCTCTTATTCATGCGGACTCGCTGGAGGCAAAAGGCTTTCCGGAAGAAAAGATCGATTTCACCGGTAAAAAACTTGTTAAAGGAGATACATCTTTTGTTATACTGCAAATTAAACAACGCCTGCAGGCGACAACAGAATACTCGTTTGCGGAAATGAATAATACATTTGATGAACAATTATATCAGTCTATCAAAATTTTTCAGCAGCACGTTGGCTTACACCCTACGGGTGTCATAGATAAGACCACAATTGCCAGATTGAATTATACACCTGCACAATTCCGTAATACAATCCGGGCCAATATGGAGCGCTGTCGCTGGCTGTCAAGAGAATTGCCCGACGAGTATATTGTCGTTAATATTCCGGATTATACACTCACGCATTTTAAGAATGATAAGATTGTATACAACGAGACAGTTATCGTTGGTAAGCAGCTCAATCAGACACCGGTTTTTCAGGCAATCATTGTCAATGTAGAATTCAATCCGTACTGGACAGTACCAAGATCCATCGCTGTAAAGGAATTGTTACCTTCGTTGAAAAAAGATCCGGATTATCTCAGCAAGCACAATATGTTTTTGTTTGATGGAGATAAGGAAATTGCACCGCCGGCTTCTTTTGAAGGTTATTCTGATAGCTATTTTCCTTTTACCATAAAGGAAAAACCGGGACCGCAGAATTCACTGGGTCAGGTGAAATTTTCTTTCCCGAACCCGTATTCTATTTACATGCACGATACGCCGGCAAAATATTTATTCGATAGTGATATACGCTCCTTTAGCCATGGCTGTATACGTCTGCACAATCCGATTAAATTTGCAGATCATTTATTATCACCTCAGGGAGTAACAGAGAAGCAAATTGATGAAATCGTGCAATCGACCGAAAATTATGTGATGGCCCTCGAAACAAAGATGCCTATTATGATCAGCTATTTTACCTGTTACGCAAAAAAAGGCGATAGCAGAATGTATTTTTTTTATGACGTATATGAAAGCGATAAGAAAATTATTGACGCATTAACGAAGTAAATCTATTTTTCAGGGAATAAGCTTATTTCAAATAACTATATTGCAGTACTTTAATATTGATTATGTAGATAGCATTTATGAAGCGTTATATTCCTATTTTACCTGTTTTTATTTTTTTGATTTTAGTTGTGTCATCTTGTTCAAAAGAAGGAAAAGGTGAAGCGGAACAAGCAATAGAAGGAAACATATCTAAAGTAGATGCATTTGATTCTATAAGAGATTCTGTTCACAAAGAGCTTTCTATATTTTTCGATGTAGATACAGTAGGCTATAAAGACGACACAGCAAAAAATAGCAGTTGGTTATTTGACCTCAATAAAATCTATAAACGAAATGAATATCAACCATTCTGGTTATATCAGGAACGTATTGAAAAAGCACTTATGCTTTTGCATAATGCCCATTCAGATGGATTGAATCCTGAAGACTATTCATATAGTGATTTAAAAGAAAAATATGCTGAATATTTAAATAGAAATATAACTACAGATGAAGCATTAAGATTTGAACTTAATATCACAAGGGCAACATACTTTTATATTAAACATTTATACAAGGGTAAAGTTGACCCCCGTACCATTTTTCCCAACTGGAACTATAAAGAACCTGCATCAGAAATTATTTCAGATTCTATGCTGGTGTGTTATTTTACCAGCAACCTGGATTCATTGCCTTCAATCCTACGCCCGAAATACGAGATCTATGAAGCATTGCGTGAAACGCTGAAGCAGGTGGATAGCCTCGGCGGACAAGCCATTTACCAGGAGAAGATTCCTTATACTGGACGCACGTTGGTAAAGGGAGATACTTCTTATACTATCCGCTCCATTAAACAACGTTTGCAATCTACGTCTGAATATAATTTTGATTCACTCAATAATATATTTGATGAACAGTTATATGAATCGATTAAAATATTTCAGATACATGTTGGTGTTACCCCTTCGGGTAAGCTGGATAAAAAAACGATTGATAAGTTGAATTTTACTGCAGCTGAAGTACGTGCAGCTATTCGTGTTAATATGGAACGTTTCCGGTGGCTTCCAAGTGATTTACCGCACGAGTTTATTTTAGTGAATATTGCTGATTACACCTTACGTCATTTTGTTGAAAAAAATGTCGTATATGAAGAGTCTGTCATTGTCGGCCGGGAATATACATCTACGCCTGTGTTTGAGGCAATGATGACTTATATAGAATTCAATCCGTACTGGACAGTGCCGCGTTCTATCGCAGTAAATGAGATGCTTCCAGCGTTGAAAAGAAATCCGGATTACCTGCGGTCTCATAATATGAATCTGTTCAGGGGGAATACACAGGCGGCAATTCCTAATTCGTTCAGTTCCTATACAGCTGACAATTTTCCGTTTACCATTCGTGAAAATCCAGGACCTAAAAATTCACTCGGACAAGTAAAGCTGATGTTCCCAAATCCATATTCCATATACCTGCACGATACACCTGGTAAATATTTATTCCAGCAGGATGAACGTTCTTTCAGTTATGGCTGCATACGCTTAAAAGATCCGCTGAAGTTTGCTTTACATATCCTTTCCAGGCAAGGTATAACACAGGCCCAGATTGACAAGATCATTCGTGATAAAAAGAATTATGTGATTACGCTGAAAGAAAAAATGCCAGTGATGCTTACTTATTTTACCTGTTATTCGAAAAAAGGTGACGGGCACTTATATTTCTTCAAGGATATTTATGGAAAAGATAAAATGATTATTGAGGCCTTAAATG
This sequence comes from Cytophaga sp., assembly GCF_051961495.1. Taxonomy (NCBI): domain Bacteria; kingdom Pseudomonadati; phylum Bacteroidota; class Cytophagia; order Cytophagales; family Cytophagaceae; genus Cytophaga; species Cytophaga sp. The sequence continues at coordinate 5,283 of NZ_JBQCDF010000007.1, forward strand.
CAGCAGTTAAATTATAATGACATTTATTTCTTTTGAAAAAGATAAATGTTCTCATGGTTGAAAATAGTCGTGTATGTTTGAGGGATATTTTCCTTTTCAAGATCATCTTTGAGAGCAAAAATATATTCAGAATCCGTATTAATTCCTTTTCTTTTAGCCTTTGTCAGATAATTCATATCATAAACATCCCGATAATAATTTATGGACGGAGTAAAGAGCCAGTTATTTGAAATCGTGATACTATTTTCCGGACGGTGAGCAGTTTTATTTTCCTGATTAATTAAAGCCATCATCTTTTTTGTGCAGGAATCATAAGGCCATTCTTTTGTTTGATAGAAGCTTAATGTTCTACAGAAAAACAACATCAATGGAATGATAAGAAGTACAGATATTATTGTTACTGCTATATCGCTTAGTTTACTTTTGGCTGATACTTCTGAAAATAAATAAAAGACAACCAATGCAAATAAAAGTACAAATACCAACCCCGTTCTGTTAATAGGATACAAGGAATCCAGAAATGTATGTTGAAATATAGTTGCAAGTACTACCAAGACAAAAATTAAAACTGACTTTGAAAGTGGTGTCAATTTTTTATTTCTATTTATAAATACATAAAGAATCGAAATTATCAATAACGTAATCATTGTATACAAAATGATAAAATTAGTTCTTTCTGTTGCTTTATACGATTTATTAAGTAAGCTCAAAACAGTGTCGTGTATAAATCCTGTATTGCCACCATAATATAATTCATTATTTGCTTTCAGTATCAATAATTGAGAGACCAGGCATGAAAGCAAAGCCACATTCACTAAAAGAATAATTGCCAGGGTGGTAATCTTTCTCTTATTTAATTCAATTGTTTTTGTGCGTATGCCCGATAAAAGTTCGATGCCGAACACGAGCATTATTGCAATATTTAAATTTACATACATGAGATTTGAATATGCCGCCAGGATACTGAAAAATAAGGATATACATAAATTGTTTTTATATTGACCATATGTATCAAAGTCTCTCTCAAACAGAAAATACAGAGCCGCCAAAGAAAAGCCGATTGCCAGCCCGTATCCGCGACATAAACTGAAATAGTCCAACAGATAGGAATTTAAAAGTAGTAATGCGGTTCCCAGCAGCATTAAGATTATCTTATTTTTTTTTGTTATAATCTTGTAAGCAAAATATAAATACAAGGCGAAAGCAATTACATTGGGAAGTCTTAATGAGAATTCGCTAAAGCCGAATAGAAAACTGCATACCGATGCTAGAAAAGTATTTAATAGGTGATTATTTGCAGTGTTTTTAAAATGACTGTTTTTTGTTATAATAGTGTAAGTAAGGCTTTCATCATGTGTAAATGAAATGTTCCATGCCCTGATTGCTATGTAAATAAACGCACCGAAGAATAAAAAAAGTAAAAAATATTTTGAATATTTTATAACTGAGTCGTGCAACATGATTTAAACCTAAACAGAAAAGCTTATAATTGAAAATAGTATTATAAGCAAAGGTATTTAAAAAAACGCTAGCAACCATGTTATTTTAAATAGAATCAATAGTCTGTTAGCATTCTATTTGATGATTATTTTCTAAAATCTAATCCGGCATCTTTCAAAGCAGCTTTGAGTTTAGGTAATGAAGCAGGTCCCATACCATGTAAGGCCATGATTTCTTTTTGTGTATGTTGTGCAAGTTGCTCAACTGTTTTTATGCCGATAGATGCTAAGGCTCTACCTGCAGGCGCGCTCAAGCCGGAAAGAAAGCCTGATTTAGGTTTTCTTTCAGCTTCACAAACCGGACAAG